>NZ_JBBATF010000123.1:0-9272 GCF_040398885.1 Mycobacterium sp.
TGCCGGTAAGGCCGCCGACCCGGTCGAGGCGCTGGGCGCTGATACCAGGACCTCCAAAATCGAGGTCTCCATGCTCTGCAAAGATCTCGACACCGAGGTCGCCGGGGTGCACGACCGACATCAAGCAAGACCTCGCCGTGGGCCTGGCTGCTCAGCGGCAGGCCAGAGAACCGGCGCCGCTGAGGCTGAGGGCTATGCACGTCGTCAGCCCTCACTTTCGGGAGCCTCTAACGCGCAAATCCTTCAGCGCGGTGTTTACCTACTGCGCAATGCAACTACCCCCGCATCTACACCACCAGCGAGGTTACAAGGACAATATCCGACAAGTGGCTATAGTCAGACATTGTGGACTTGGCAATGTTCGTAAACGACACGTCTGGCTCGCTGGTGGATGTGACCGCACCGGACGGCAGTCCGGGCAAGGCGTTTGTGCCGGCACCTCTTCCCGACGATATGCCGGCCCTCAGCGCGTCGACAATCCTCGCAGTGGCAGAAGCACGGGCAGCACTTGCCGCGCTGGACAGCACGTCCGCCCAACTCCCCGACCCGACATTGCTCCGGGCCCCGACGCTACGCCGCGAGGCGCAGGCTACCTCTGCGCTGGAGGGTACCTACGCTCCCCTCAGGCAGGTGCTGACCGCTGACGCAGATGAACCCGCGACGTTGGATCTCGTTGAAATCCTGAATTACGAGCGAATGGCAAACTACGGGTTCGGATGGGTCGGAGATGGCCGTCCGATTACCACGGCTTTCCTGGAGGATCTCCACGGGATATTGATGCGGGGCACACCACTGGCCGGCGGTTCGGGACGGCTGCGAGACACCAAGGTGGTCATAGGCAAGCGGGCCGGCGGAGCGGCGCACAGCAACCCCTTGGCTGCGGCGCGTTTCGTTCCCTCCCCTCCGGGGGATCATCTGAAGGCAGGCCTCGATGGGCTCGTCGGGTGGATGCGGCAGGACCACCGTGCCCGGGTCGATCCAGTAGTGGCCACTGCAATGTCGCACTATCAGCTAGAGACCTTGCACCCGTTCATCGACGGGAACGGCCGGCTAGGGCGGCTGTTAATCGTGTTGCACCTACAAGCCATTGGGGTGCTCACCGAGCCCACGCTGACGGTTTCCCCATGGTTTGAGGCGCGGCGCACCGATTACTACGACCACCTTCTCGCGGTGAGCACCCGAGGAGACTGGGATCCGTTTATCCGGTTCTTCGCTGCCGGACTGCGAGCCTCTGCCGAGTCGACCCGCACGCAGATGCGGGCCTTAGTCGGGGTGCAAGCTGAGCTGGCCGACGTCGTTGGTGGCTCCAACCTGCGCTCGGCGAACGCACGTGCGCTGGTTGATCTGGCCGTCGCAAATCCATCGTTCACCGTGCGTCAGGTCGAGGCGCGGCTGGGTATCTCCTACGGGCGTGCAAACGCCTTGATCAGCCAGCTCATGGAGCTCGGAATTCTGGATGTCGTCGACGAAAAGGCTTACAAGAGGATATTTTTCGCGCCCCGGGTCATCGACGTACTCGCAGGCGAGAGCGGCCAATGAACAACTTCGCCCTCCTCCAAGCGGTCGGGGAGGCCTGAGCCTACGTCGACTGCGCTCGCGCCGAGAGTTACGCGCTCAGCGATCCGGCGCTGCCTGCGTCTATAGCCACCGCGCCGCACTCTGTGATGTGCGCGGGGCAGAGTCGGCTACGACTGGCCCAAACTGGGCCGGTAATTGGTGACTTCGGTCTCAGCGGCGAGCAACGCGCCCAGTTCGCCCTCCTGCTGCGCGACGAACACACCGATGACTTGCCGGCACAATTCCGGCACGCTCACCCCGCGCGCGTCAGCGATTCGCTTGAGTCCGACCACAGTCGTCGTGGTGACATGAAACTGCACAGCGAACTGACCGCAGGAACCATCCTCGGGCGGCAATCCCGGCCCCACGACGACGGGAATGTCCAGGGCGTACTCGCCGGCCTCGACATCCCGCCGGCTCGTCTCAGCGACATCGTCACCCCGAAACGGGACGTCTACCCGGCGATCCGGCGCCTGACTCCCGTCATCACCGAGGTAACTCACTCCGCCCACGTTAGACCGACAAGAACCCGAGACCGCCAAAAACCCTCCCCGCCACGATCGCGATTCCGCCGCGGGTCTTGTGGCCGGCCGGTTCACGTCTCCCGCTCATAGGCATCGACCCTGCGCCGCCACACGGCGCGTTCCAGGATCACCCCCAGCGATCGGGAGAGGCGCTGGTTCCGCCGCACATGCACCTCGCGATCGAAGGCCGGCAACCGCAGTGCGTCCTCGGCGGTGAATCCCGAAGGCGTGACGGGCCGGTACGTCGCACAGTGCGTCTCCAGGAATTCATAGTCGAGCGAATAGATCTCGCCGATCAGCGATTGAGTTACCGGCGTGAGAACGAACTGCTTCAGCCAATTTTCGGTCCGGTGCTTGTGCGGCATGGGCGCAGTAGGCGTCCCCGCAAGAGCGTCGAGTCGCTCGGTGACGATCGTCGGGAGATCGGTCAATTCCTCGGTTGTGACGCAGCGTGCCCCCCGCCAGTGTCGGAGCATCCAGGACTGCGGGGCCCAATGCGGATCGGAACGAAGCAGGACGTGATCACCCCGCAGGGCCTTGAGGAACGTGAGGAAGGACGCCTCCATTGCTTCCGGCGTTCGGAAGTCGCTGGGGAACCAGTTCTCGGAGTAGTACTTCGCCTGCCATGCCGCGGGACCGTCCACCAGTTTGTCCAACCAGCACGAGGCGATTCGATCAGCGGGGTCTCGGACAGTCGCCAGGCGAAGCTCGCCTTCTTCGACGGGAGTCTTCTCGCCGACGACGTAACCTTCCAGCCGCTTATCCAGGTGCGGGACCGCAGCGCCTGACGGATTCTCATCCGAGGTCCGAAGTGCGACGGCAAGTGCGTTGGGATGGCTGTGCTTCTCCTCCGAACCAAGCCGGACCTCCAAGTCGAGGAGGTAGGTCAGGACGCTGGTGCGGCCGGTCTTGGGGGTCGCGGCGATCGACACGCGAGACCGCGGGAATCGGTAGAACGTGGGCGACTCCTTCGCTTGGCGCGCACGCGACGATTCGTGCACAGCTTCGTTCTCACAGCAGGACCTTGTTGGACATGAAGCCCTCGGCTCGGTCCACTCCGACCAGTCTGCCGTAGTAGCGGGTCGCCGCATCCATGAACTCGTACCACTCGGCGCCGGCGCGTTCCCACTCGGTGCTGTAGCACTTCAGTGCCTCGATCTTCTGCTCCCAGGTGTCGGTGATGTCGCTGTCATGGATGCACTAATTTGTTGTCATGAGGGATCGGTCGTCGCCGAGATGATGGCGGTCATCCTCGCGGGTGGAAGGGGCACCCGCCTTGAGCCCTACACCATCTCCATACCCAAACCGCTCGTTCCGCTCGGTGATGTGCCGGTCCTGGAGATCGTCCTGCGCCAGTTGCGGGCCGCCGGGGTGACGCGAATCGTCCTGTCGCTGGGCCACATGTCCCCGGTATTCACCGGGTTTCTCCAGCGATGGAACCGCTCCCGTATCGAAATCGACTGCGTCGTCGAGGAAGAGCCGCTGGGTACTGCCGGTCCCATCGCTCTCGTCGATCGCCTCGACGACGACTTCATCGTCATGAACGGTGACCTGCTGACGACGCTGGACTACCGTCGCCTCTTCGAACTGCATACCGCCGGCGATGCCTGGGCGACAATTGCAGTGTCGCGTCGCGAGATGGCGGTCGACTACGGGGTAGTACGGCTGACCCCGGGTGGTGATCTGGCGGACTACGTCGAGAAGCCGGTGATCGGGTACGAGGTCAGCATGGGCATCAACGTTCTGTCTCGACGGTGCCTCGACTTCATCCCCCGCGGCCGGCGCTTCGACATCCCGGACCTGGTGCTGGCCCTGCGCGACGCCGGCAATCGCGTTGCGTGCCACCGAACCGACTGCTACTGGCAGGACATCGGGCGTCTTCCCGATCTCCGGCAGGCGACTGCGGACTTCACGTCGGCGCCGGAGCGTTTCCTCCCCGAGGATTCGGCGTGAACCGAGCCGTTCTCATCACCGGCGCAACGGGATTCGTGGGTTCACACCTGCTGAGAAAGCTTCGGGCAGAGCGGGATTCCCGGATCACCGGCTTCGGTCGCCAGGCGCCCTCGCACGGCTTGTGGGATGCCTTCGTCTGCGGTGACGTGACCGATCGTGAGGCGGTGTCACGAGCGGTCCGGGAATCCCGTCCCGACGAGGTCTACCACCTCGCCGGGATCACCCGGGGAACCGATGCGGAACTGGAGGCGGTGAACCTCACCGGCACCCGGCACCTGGTGGAGGCCGTCGCGGCGCACAGACCCGGTGCGACGCTGACAGTCGTGGGATCGGCGGCCGAATACGGCACGACGGCCGCGGTCCGCAGTCCGCTGGCCGAAAGCGACCGCTGTGAGCCGGCCGACGGCTATGGCCGGACCAAGCATGCCGCCGTTCTCGAGACCCTCGCCGCGGCGCAAGCGGGCCTTCGGGCCAATGTCGTGCGGCCGTTCAATCTGGTGGGCGCCGGGGTGCCCGACTCGCTGGTCGCCGGCGCCACCGTGTCGCGGCTACGGGACTGTGTGACCACCGGCACCGGGGTTGTGCGGATGGGAAACGTCGAATCGGTACGCGACTTCCTCGATGTCGGCGACGCGGTTGACGGCATGGTTGCCCTGGCCCGATCCGGCCTCACCGGAAGGGTCTTCAATCTCTGCTCAGGCCGCCCGTGCTCGATCCGTGAACTGGTCGACACCCTGGTCCGCATCGCGCACGCCGATGTGCGGATCGTCACGGACGACGTGCGTCCTACCGCGGCGGATGTCCCGATCAGTGTGGGAAGCCACTGCGCCGCAACGCATGCCTTCGGCTTCCGGCCGGCAACACCGCTCACCGACTCACTGCGGGCGGCGTGGGCGGGACGCCATCACGGCGCGGTGCCGTCATGACCCTCCCCGTCCCACTCGATCCAGCCGCGCTGGCGACGCTCGCGACAGGGCGGGACCAGTCACTGTTCGCCGACGACCTGGCCGCGTGTTCGCCGCGGATTCGCGAGGCGGTCCACGGCCGCCGGGTACTGGTGATCGGCGGAGCCGGCAGCATCGGCTCGGCGACGGTGCGCGCACTGCTGCCGTTCGGGCCTGCGCATCTGCATGTGGTGGACCGGGACGAGAACAGCCTCGCCGAACTTGTCCGCGACCTTCGCAGTGGTCGCAAAGCCCTTGGTCCTGAGTTGCGAACACTCCCGCTGGACTACGGCGCCCCGGTGATGCGACGGTTCCTCGGTGACGAGCCACCGTATGACCTCGTCCTCAATTTCGCCGCCCTCAAGCATGTCCGGTCCGAGCGGGACGTCTATTCGCTGACGCAGCTCCTGGAGACCAATGTCCTTCGGCAGGAACGATTCTTGGGTTGGATGGCCGAGCGCGGCTCGGCCGTCCGCTACTTCTGCGTCTCGACCGACAAGGCGGCCAATCCGGCGAGTCTGATGGGGGCGAGTAAGCGGGTCATGGAACACGTCATGTTCTCCGGCCTCCGGCCGATTCCGGCCGGATCGGTGCTGACCTCCGCCCGCTTCGCCAACGTCGCCTTCTCAGCGGGAAGCCTTCTGGAGAGTTTCCTGCGACGGATCGCCCGCCGTCAGCCCCTGGCAGTTCCGGCGGGAACCCGCCGCTACTTCGTCAGCCTCGAGGAGGCCGGGCAGATCTGCCTCATCGCTGCTACCGCTGTCCCCGGTCACCACATCGTGGTTCCGCGACTCGGGGAAGTCGACCTGCGACTACTCGAAGAGATCGCGGCCGGCATCATCGAGTGGTCGGGCTGGACGCCGTTGTTCGTCGATGGCGAGGATGCCGCGCGAGCGGCCATGGAGCGATTTCCGAGCACCCGCCGATACCCCATATCGGTTACAGCCCTTGACACTTCGGGGGAGAAGCCGACTGAGGAGTTCTTCGGCGAGGGCGAGTCCGAGGTGGACGTCGGGCTGTCGCGGATCGCTGCGATTCCTTACACCGGCGGACGAACGCAGGACGTGCGGGAGTTCCTGGGCGAACTCCAGGCACTCGTCGCCGGGGAACACCGGGCCACGAAGGCAGAGGTGGTCGAATGGATGCGTCGCGCGCTGGGCAACTTCGACCACGTTGAGACCGGCCGTCATCTCGATGGGCGCATGTGACGCTCAGGCGATCCCCGACCGCTTGCGGCGCAGCGCCTCCCGGGTGATCCTCAGAGCGGCTTGTCGCAGCGATGCGCTCTCGCGCAGCGATGAGTTGCGCCCGTGTATGCGGCGGTACCCCACCACGTCATCGATCAGTGTCACTCTCAGACCGTGGTCGCGGGCGCGCAGCCACCACTCCATATCCGAGGCCGGTCGGTAGCTGTCGTTCAGCGGACCCACCCGCTCGAACACCTCGGCTCGCACGAGTGCCACTCCGGAGAGATGGCCGCGCTGCGGGCCGGCGGGGGTCGGGAACCGCGACGCGACGTCGCTGGATAATTCGGGACTGACAAAACAGGAGAACATTCCGGCCGAAATGTCGCACGAAGCATCCTGCTCGAAGACATCCATCAAGGCGCGAATCGCATTGGGCGCCAACAGATCGTCGGCGTCCATGTGGAGCAGGAACCTCCCGTCGGCGGCTGCTGTTCCACGGTTGCGGGTGGCTGCCAGGCCCTCATCCGCGCCGTGAACGACTCTCAGTCGCGGTCCGAAGCCGCGGGCGATCGCGCCGGTGTTGTCGGTGGAACCGTCGTCGGCGACGATGACCTCGAGAGGGTCCCGGTCCTGATCCAGGACGCTGGCGATGGCCTCACCAAGATAGGACTCGGAATTGAAGGCGGCGATGATGACGCTGACCAGGTTGCCTTCCCTTGCCATCAGCCGGAGTCCTCCTCGGGTTCGAAGAACGTCGACAGCGGGGGAAGCGGCACCGCAGCGCTCCCGGACCGCCGGCGCCGGACAAGCGACTGGCGCAGCGCCTTGACGAGGGAGCGATCGACTGCCTCCCGGTCCCGCGTCAGGTTGGCGCTGTGCAGCCGGTATCGCATCACGATGTCCCGGTGGATCAGCATCGGCACCGCTTCCTCGCGGGCGCGCATGAACCAGTCCCAGTCGTCGGCGGGCGGCATCGCCTCATCCAGGAGTCCCACCTGATCGAACACCTTCCGGCGGAACAGGGCGGCCCCCATCACCAGGGCCAGGAGCTCATCGGTCAGTGTTGTGAACTGCTGCGGTGGGTCCTCGTCGCCCTGCGGGCGAAAGCAACTCAACTGGCCTATCACGATGTCGATCTCCGGATGGCGGTCCAGCCGGCCGGCCTGCAGGGCGAACTTGTCGCGGGTATAGAGGTCGTCGGCGTCCAACAACGCGATGTAATCCCCGCGCGCGAGGGCCAGACCGCGATTCCGGGCAGCGGCCGGACCACGGTTCTCCTGCCTGATCACCCGAACCGGGCCGCCGAAGCGTTCGGCGACTTCCGCGCTCCCATCGGTCGATCCGTCGTCGACGACCAGGATCTCCAGCGCCGGCTCGTCCTGCTCGAGCACGCTGTCGAGCGCCTCGCCGAGGAACTCGACCCCGTTGAACACCGGAATCACCACCGAGATGCGGCCTGCGGTCACGTGGAGGTCCCCCGGTCGATCAGGTCCGTGATCAACGCCGCCGCATGGGCGGGATCGGGTCCGAGCGCCAGTTCCCACGCCGGGAGCGTCGCAGCGATCGACGCCATCTGCGCCAGTCCAGTCGCACGGTTGCCGGTGGGCACCTGCATCAGGGTGCTGGGCGCCAGAGCGCGCAGCGCTGTCGCCGGGCCGACTGGCGAGAGCCGGCTCACCGGTTCACTCGACAGCCGCGGTACCACGATCCCGCGCAACGGAAATCCCCGGGAGACCGCTCCGGGCCGGACTTGGTCGGCGAAGACGACCGACTCGCCCTCGACGGTGAACGGTGATCGAGCGAAATCCTCTGCGAGGTCGGGCAACAGCGCTGCGGTTCGGGCGTCGCCCTTCGCGCTGAGGTACAGGCCGTGCACCCAGGGCCGGTCGGTGGCCTCGATGATGCAGCTGTCGTCGCCGGCGAAGTCCAGTCCGGCGGCAAGACACGCGAGCGAGGTCGTGGACTTGCCGGGACCGCTGCGGCCGGCGAGCAGGACGCCGCCGTGGGCGCGACCGACCGCGGCCGCGTGGGTGAACTGCAGGCCGTTGTCGGCCGCCCACCAGGTCAGGATGAATCGGAACGGCCCGACGGGTTCCCACTGTGCGGCACCGGTGGGGCGAGTGAAGCGCGTCCAGGCCTGATGGATTCTTCGGTCATAGGCGCGGAGCGTCCCGTCGGAGGCATTCCAATTCACCACGACGTCACCGTCGTCGAAATGCACCGTGCCACTGGACGGCCAACCGGCCGGTGGTTCCGGGATCGGGCCCGGCGCCGTCCAGCAGTCGATGGTCAGCGCGGGCGGGCCGTCGGGATCGCGGCGCAGATGACGAGTTGCCCGGCCGAGCAGATCGCCCTGTGCGGTATCGGCGTATCGCACCCGGACCGTGCGGCCCGCGATGCGCAGATGGTCCTCAGCCGCCGAGGTGAGGGCAGCGGCTTCGGCCCGTGCCTGTTCGAGGGCACCGGCGATCCATCTCTGCTCCAGACCGGGAAGCTCTCGCGCCGAGGTCAACTTGCTGCTCGACTAGTCCGGTCCGGGCTGTTTCGTTGAAAACGCAAGCATTGCCATCACGCTACATAACCGGAGATTTCGCGCCTGCGCCGCCTGGGCCGGCTGTATCTGATCGCCAGCACCGCAGCCGCGCGAATGACCGTTCGTAGAGCCCGGCGCACCACGTCGCGACGCGGACGCCCGCTGAGTTGGGCCATGCGCCACAGAAAATCCGGGGGCATGGCCGCGTCACCCTGAGAGCGCCGCGCCCGGTGGCGATCCCATTCGGTGACGACTGTCGCACCAACCGGCGGTCGGTGCACGGCGACCCAGAAAGCGGCGCGTTCGGACCAGTTGACCCGCCGCCCACTCAGTTCGTCGAGCACATACGCCGGAATTGGGGCGTCGAATTCACGGTAGAGGAAGCCCAGCCCGGAGGCGAGGCTCAAGGTCAAGCCTGACCGCTTCGTCCGCTCGAGTAGATACTCCCAGTCGATCTCGGCTTGGCCCAGAAGCACCACCGCATCCGAAATCCAACGAAGGCGCGGAGCGCCCCACATTTGGAAGGCGTTACCGATCGCGGATATCAGGCATTCGGTGGGCGACGGAATCAGGA
>NZ_JBBATF010000124.1:0-9258 GCF_040398885.1 Mycobacterium sp.
CCCGTCTCCGCGGTGCCGCCGCCGCCGGTTGACCCGGCCACGGCGGTGGTCGCCACGGTGCCCGCCCGCTAGCGCCCGCCGCGGCCCGTATTCTGGGCCCATGTTTTTCGCGGCCCTCGCATGTCTGGGCATGGCCGTACTGATCGGCGGCTCGGGTCTGTGGACGTTGCGCCGGCCGGTCCCGACGGACCTCACCGGTGTGGTGCTGCGGGCGGTGGCGCCCACTCAGGTGGCGGCCGGGGTGATGCTGGCCGCCGGCGGGATCGTCGCCCTCGCGGCGCCGTCCCGCGTCGGCCTGATCGGGTTGATCGTCGGCGCGATCGGGGCCGTCGTGACGATCGGGGCGGGCTCCTGGCAGGGTGCCCGCTACGTCGAGCGCCGACAGTCCGCCGGCGGGGGCTGCGGAACCGGTGAAGGCTGCGGCGGCTGCGCCCAGGTGTGCGGGCCGTAGGACCGCGGGCTCAGTTTCGGCTGACGTCGATGGGGTGGGTGGCCAGCATCGCCAGCGGCATCGGTTGGCGGCGCAACACCCGGGACCACAGATCCACTCTCGGCGCGACGAGCACGTCCGAGGGCAGGGCCGACAGGACGATCCAGTCGTCGCGCTCGATCTCGCCGTCCAGCTGGCCGATGGTCCACCCGGAGTATCCGGCGAAGATCCGCACCCCCTCGACCATGGTGGCGATCATGCCCGGGTCGGCATCGAGGTCCACCATCACGATCCGGCCCGCGACGTGCCGCAGACCGGAGACGCCGTCCGGGTCCGCGCCGACCCGAAGGGTGCCCAGGCACAGTGCCGCATCGCGTTTCACCGGTCCGCCGATGAACATCGTCTTCGGCTTGGCCGCCAGCTCGGACCACTGCGGGAGCACGTTGTAGACCGCGATCTCGCTGGGCCGGTTGAGCACCACACCCAGAGTGCCGCCGTCGTTGTGCTCGACCACATAGACGGCGCTGCGACGGAACGTCGGCTCCATCAGGTCGATGTTGGCGAGGAGCAACGTGCCCGCCCGCACCCGGTTGGCTGCGCGCGCCGTGAACTCCTCGGGGTCCTCCGGTTGCGACACCCCACCATGATGGCACGGCGCGGCGCCCCCAACAGGCTCGTGCGGGTACCCGAACCGGCGGTGTTTGTACTGTGAGTCGGTGGTGGATGCCCGCGCCTCCGAGTCGCTGCTGCGATCGGTGCGCAGCCTGCCCGATTTCTGGCGGCTACTGCAGTTACGGGCGGCCAGCCAGTTCGGCGACGGACTGTTTCAGGCCGGGCTCGCCGGGGGCCTGTTGTTCAACCCGGAACGGGCCGCCGACCCTTGGGCGATAGCCGGGGCTTTCGCGGTGCTGTTCCTGCCCTACTCGCTGCTCGGCCCGTTCGCCGGGGCCCTTCTGGACCGCTGGGACCGGCGCAGCGTGCTGATCGCCGCCAACGCCGCACGGGTGCTGGCGGTGCTGGCCGTCGCCGCCCTGCTGGCCGCCGGCACCCGCGACCTGTTCGTGCTGTGCGGCGCGCTCGTCGTCAACGGGTTCAGCCGATTCGTCACCTCCGGGCTTTCGGCGGCGCTACCAGACGTGGTTCCGCATGAACGGATCGTCACGATGAATTCCGTCGCCGTCGCCACCGGCGCCACGGCGACGTTCCTCGGCGCCAACTTCATGCTGGTGCCGCGCTGGCTGGTGGGCGACGGCGACGCCGCGGCGGCCACCGTCATCCTCGCGGTGGCGGTCCCGGTGGCGATCGCCTTCCTGCTCACCCTGCGGTTCCCCCCGCACGTCCTGGGACCCGGCCACACCGGGGTGCACGGGTCGCCTTTCCACGCGGTGGCCACCGGCTGGGCCTACGGGGTGCGGGCCGTCAAGGCCACCCCGCCGGTCGCCGCGACGCTGTCCGGCCTGGCCGCCCACCGCATGGTGTTCGGCATCAACTCGCTTCTCGTGCTGGTGATCGTTCGGCACACCGGGGATGCCACGGGTTTCGGCGGGCTGGGCACCGCGGTGGTCTTCGTGGCCGCCGCCGGCAGCGGTTCGTTTCTGGCCAACGTCCTGGCGCCACCGACGGTGCGGCGGTGGGGGCGTTACACGACGGCCAACGCGGCGCTGCTGTTCGCGGCGCTGGTCCAACTCGGTGGGGCCACTCTGGATTTGCGCATCATGGTCCTGTGCGGATTCCTGCTCGGGTCAGCCGGTCAGATGGTCAAGCTGTGCGCCGACACCGCAATGCAGATCGACGTCGGCGACGCGCTGCGCGGGCACGTCTTCGCGGTGCAGGACGCGCTGTTCTGGTTGTCGTTCATCGTCGCGATCTCGGCCGCCGCCGCGGTGATCCCGGCCGACGGCCGCTCAGCGGCGCTCGCGCTGGCCGGTTCGGCGATCTATCTCGTCGGGCTGGCCGTGCACGCCGGTATCGGCCGCGGCGCGAACTAGGCTGTGCCGGATGACCGTGCTGGACGCCCTGGTCGAGGACCTGCGCGAGGAAAGCGCGGCCCTCGACGCTCTGGTCGCCTGCCTTCCGCCCGAACGCTGGCTGACACCGACGCCCGCACCGGGTTGGACGATCGCCCATCAGATCGGGCATCTGCTGTGGACCGACCGGGTCGCGTTGATGACACTCACCGACGAGCAGGCCTTCCGGCAACTGGCCGCCGATTCGCTGAGCGCGCCGCTGACCTTCGTCGACGACGCCGCCGAGCAGACCGCGGCGGCGCCCCCCGATGAGTTACTGGCCGAATGGCGAAGTGCGCGAACCGAATTGCACGCCGCCCTGCGCGCCGTCCCGGACGGCCGCCGGCTGGCGTGGTTCGGTCCGCCGATGAGTGCGACGTCGATGGCCACCGCCCGGCTGATGGAGACCTGGGCGCACGGACTGGATGTGGCCGATGCGCTCGGTGTTCGGATCGCCCCGTCGCCGCGGCTGAAGCCGATCGCCCATCTCGGGGTTCGCACCCGCGATTTCGCCTTCACGGTGCACGGCCTGACTCCGCCGGCCGAGCCGTTCCGGGTCGAGTTGACCGCGCCGGACGCAAGCCTGTGGGTCTGGGGCCCCGAGGACGCCGCACAGAAGGTGACGGGTTCGGCCTTCGACTTCTGCTCCCTGGTGACCCAGCGCCGGCCGCGCGCCGAACTGGACGTGGTCGCCGAGGGCCCCGACGCGCAGCAGTGGCTCACGATCGCCCAGGCATTCGCGGGGCCACCCGGGCAGGGCCGCTAGAACCCGCCGGGAGCGTCAGAGTCGGGCGGCCGCGTCGGCCGCGCCGTCACCGTCGTTGTCGGACAACCGCAGATCCCACCGGCCGTCGCCGTCGGTGTCCACATAGCCGGTGCGACCGGCCACCGCCCGGTCGGCCAGGCCGTCGCCGTCCAGGTCGGAGAACCTGTCCGCGGCGCCGTCGCCATCGACGTCGCCGGGCCCGGTGTGCCCGCCGCCGTCGAGGGAGAACCAGCGCAGCGGCTGCTCCGGATCACCCGTGACCGCCCACGTTCCGGTCCCGTCGTCGCTGTGGCGGGTTTCGGGGACGGTGTCGTCGTCGAGGTCCAACTCGGCGTGGTCGGCCGCGCCGTCGCCGTCGTCGTCGACCATCAGGTCGTCGAGCAACCCGTCGCCGTCGAGGTCGAGGGCACCGGGCCCGGTCCAGATCGAAGCCGAGCCGTCGCCGGCATCCAGGCAGTAATCCACACCCGGTTAGACGGATTCGCCGCCCCGGGCGTTCCACCAGGCCAGCAATTCGGCGGTCGCCTCCTCCGGCGACAGCGGCCCACGGTCCAGGCGCAGTTCCTTGAGGTGGTTCCACGCCTCGCCGACCTGCGGGCCGGCCGGTATGCCGAGAATCCCCATGATCGCGTTGCCGTCCAGGTCGGGGCGCACCCGCGCCAGATCCTCCCTGGCCGCCAACTCCGTGATCCGGGCTTCCAGGCCGTCGTAGTTGGCCTGCAGTCGCGCCGCGCGCTTCTTGTTGCGGGTCGTGCAGTCGGCCCGAACCAGCTTGTGCAACCGCGGCAGCAACGGTCCGGCGTCGGTGACGTAGCGGCGCACCGCGGAGTCGGTCCACCGGCCGGTTCCATCCGAGTGCGCGTAGCCGTGGAAACGCAGGTGCAGATACACCAGCTGGGAGACGTCGTCGACCATCTGCTTGGAGTACTTCAGCGCCCGCATCCGCTTGCGGACCATCTTGGCGCCGACCACCTCGTGGTGGTGGAAGCTGACCCCGCCGTCGGCCTCGTGCCGGCGGGTGGCCGGCTTGCCGATGTCGTGCAGCAGCGCCGCCCAGCGCAGCACCAGATCGGGCTGCTCCTCCAGCGCCACCGCCTGCCGAAGCACGGTCAGCGAATGCTGGTAGACGTCCTTGTGCTGATGGTGTTCGTCGATGGCCATCCGCATGCCGCCCACCTCGGGCAGCACCACCTCGCCCATGCCGGTCTGCACCATGAGCTCGATGCCGGCCACCGGGTCGGCGCCCAGCAGCATCTTGTCCAGCTCGACGGCCACCCGCTCGACGGTGATCCGGGAAAGTTGCGGCGCCATCGCGACGATCGCCTGGCGCACCCGCTCGGCGACGCCGAACTCCAGCTGGGACACGAACCGCGCCGCGCGCAGCATCCGCAACGGATCGTCGCCGAAGGACAGCTCCGGCGCGGCGGGGGTGTCCAGGATCCGTTCGCGCAGCGCGGCCAGGCCGCCCAGCGGGTCCAGGAACTCCCCCGGACCGGTCGCGGTGATCCGCACCGCCATCGCGTTGACGGTGAAGTCGCGGCGCACCAGGTCGTCCTCGAGCCGATCCCCGAACCGCACCTGCGGGTTGCGCGACAGCTGGTCGTAGGTGTCGGCCCGGAAGGTGGTGATCTCCAGCCGGTGCCCGGCCTTGCCGACCCCGACGGTGCCGAATTCGATGCCGGTGTCCCACATCGCGTCGGCCCACGGGCCCACGATGTGGGCCACCTCGTCCGGGGGGGCGTCGGTGGTGAAATCCAGGTCGGTGGTGAGCCGCCCCAGCACCGCGTCGCGCACGCTGCCGCCCACCAGGTACAACTCGCGCCCGGCCCGCGCGAACCGGCCACCGATCTCCCGGAGCACGTCGCCGTGCCGGTTGAGTTCGACGGCCGCGCGGGTCAGCAGCTCGGCGTCGTCGGTGGCATCGGGCACGTCCGGTGAGCCTAGTGCCCGGAACCGCCGCGCCCCGAACCGCCGAGTGCGGCCGGGCCGGTCCGGTCGTGGCAGCTACTATCGCTTAGGTGTCGGAGGGCGAGGGAGCCGAACCGCGGCGGCGTCGCGGGCGGCGTCGCGGGCGGCGCGCGGGCACCCCCACCGAACAGGGCGAACAGCGCAGGGAAGCGCCGCGGCCCGGCCCCGAATCGGCAACTCCCGACCCCGACTCCCCTTCCGGTTCGGCGTCGGGTCCCGGGTCCGGCAAGAGCGGCCGGGCACGCCCGCGCCGGCCCGACCCGCCGCGGCTGCGGACCGTCCGGGAGACCTCCGCCGGCGGGCTGGTCGTCGACGGAATCGACCGTCCCCGCGGAGAGCAGATGGCCGCACTGATCGGCCGGGTCGACCGCCGGGGCCGGATGCTGTGGTCGCTGCCCAAGGGGCACATCGAGCAGGGCGAGACCGCCGAGCAGACGGCGATCCGGGAGGTCGCCGAGGAGACCGGGATCCACGGCCATGTGCTCGCCGCGCTGGGCAGCATCGACTACTGGTTCGTCACCGACGGCCGCCGGGTGCACAAGACCGTGCACCACTATCTGCTGCGGTTCTCCGGCGGTGAACTGTGCGACGCGGACGTGGAAGTCACCGAGGTGGCATGGGTTCCGGTGGCCGAGCTTCCCGACCGCCTCGCCTACGCCGACGAGCGGCGCCTGGCCGTGGTGGCCCACGAACTCATCGAACGGCTGCAATCGGACGGCCCGGCCGCGCTGCCGCCGCTGCCGCGCTCAGCCCCGCGCCGCCGCCCGCAGACTCACTCCCGCGCCCGTGACCACCCGCCCCGCGGCGACGGGAACCGGGCGAACGGCTGCGGTCCGAGCGCGTGACGAAACCCCGGCGGCGCGCCTGGATCGCCGCACTCATCGGGCTGCTCGCGCTGCTGCTCAACCTGTGTCCGACGGTGGCGGCCGAACCGGACCCGCCGGCGTTCCTGGCGGTGCGACTCGACAGTGTGACCCCCGACGTGATCACCACCTCCAGCGAGCCGACCGTCACGGTCACCGCGACGGTCACCAACGTCGGCGACCGCCCGGTCCGCGACGTGATGGCACGCCTCGAGCGCAGTGCGGCGGTGGCATCGTCGGCCGCCCTGCGAACCGCGCTCTACGGGGGCGGCCAGTTCGACCCGGCCAGCGAATTCCTCGCCATCACCGGCCGACTCGACCGCGGGCAGGCCGCCGAGTTCAAGTTCGCGGTGCCCCTCGGGGCCGACGAGCGGCCGTCGCTGGACGTCGACGCCCCCGGGGTCTACCCGCTGCTGGTGAGCGTCGACGGCACCCCCGACGGAGACGCCGCCGCCCGCCTCGACGAGACCCGCTTCCTGCTGCCGGTGACCGGCGTGCCGCCCGACCCGGCCGACACCTCGGGCGACAAGCTCACCGGCGCGGTGCCACCGGACATCACCAAACCGTTGGCCGTGACGATGCTGTGGCCGCTGGCCGACAAGCCCCGGCTGGCGCCCGGCGTGCCCGGGGGCACCAACCCGGTGCGACTGATGAACGACGACCTCGCTGTGTCGCTGGCGGCCGGTGGCCGGTTGGACACTCTGCTCGGGGCGGCGGAGTTCGCCATCAGCCCCGGCGCCATCGACCCCGGCACCGGCACCGACCGGGCGCTGTGCCTGGCGGTCGACCCGGACCTGCTGGTCACCGTCAACGCGATGACCGCGGGCTACGTGGTGGCCGACGCCCCCAACGGACTCGGCACCGCCGCGCACCCCGGTACCGGGCAGGCCGCCGCGGCGGCCTGGCTGGACCGATTGCGCGGGCTGGCGCGGCGGATGTGCGTCGTCGCGACCCCCTACGCCCAGGCCGATCTCGGTGCGCTGTACCGGATCGGCGACCCCGCGTTGAGGTCGGCGGCGATCGGCGCCGGCGCCGACATCGTCGACCGGATCCTGGGCATCGCCTCGACCCGCGGGGCCACCGTCCTCGGCGACGGCACGCTCACCGCGGCCGCCGCCAATCTCCTGGAGGGCGGTCGGCCGACCGTCGTGATCGCGCCGTCCGATTCCGGCGATGCCACTCCCGACGTCAGCGCGCGGCGGCTGTCGGGC
The DNA here is from genome assembly GCF_040398885.1 of Mycobacterium sp. Lineage (GTDB taxonomy): Bacteria > Actinomycetota > Actinomycetes > Mycobacteriales > Mycobacteriaceae > Mycobacterium. The sequence continues at coordinate 7,245 of NZ_JBBATF010000124.1, forward strand.
AACGTGGTGCTCGCGCCTTTCGACCCGGCTCTGGGAGCCGCGCTGGCCGGGGTGGGAACCGACCCCGCGGTGCCGGCCTATCTCGACGGTTCGATCGCCGTACCGGTCGACCACGACTCCCCCGTCGCCCGCCGCCAGGACGCCGTCGCGGCGATGGTCTGGCGCGCGCTGCAACCCGAGGTCGAACCCCGCACCCAGATCCTGCTGCCGCCGCTGAAGTGGAGCCCGCAGCCCGACGACGCCCGCGCGATGCTCACCGCACTGGCCAACACCCTGCGCTCCGGTCTGGCGAGCCCACGGCCGCTGGGCGCGGTGATCGCCGAGTCCGCCGCGCTTGCGCCGGCCGAGCAACCCGCCGACGACCTGCCCACCGACGTGCCGGGCCGGTTCGACGATGACGTCACCGACACCATCCGGGCCGCGGCCGTCCGCCAGTCGGGACTCACCGACGCGTTGGCCACCGACACCCGAACCGGACTGACCGGCCCCCAGTACACCGCGCCGCTGCGCGAGGACATGCTGCGGGCGTTGAGTCAGACCGAACCGCCGGCGACGCGCAACGACGTTGCGCGCCAACGCCTCGCGGTCGTCGCGGCGACCATCGAAGACCTGTTCGGCGCGGTGGGCATCGTCAACCCCGGCGACTCCTACACGCTGGCCACCGAGCGCAGTGCGCTGCCTTTGGCGCTGCGCAACGACCTCGGGGTGCCGATCCGGGTGCGCCTGCAGGTGGACGTCCCGCCCGGCATGACGGTGACCGACCTCGGCGAACAGGAGGTGCCCCCCGGCTACCTGCCACTGCGGGTGCCGGTGGAACTCCACGTGACCCAGCGCGTCGCGGTGGACGTCACGCTGCGCACCCCGGCGGGTCTGCAACTCGGTGACCCGGTGCGGCTGTCGGTGCATTCCAATGCCTACGGCAAACTGTTGTTCGCCATCACGCTGGCCGGCGGCGCGGTGCTGGCGCTTCTGGTCGGGCGCCGGCTCTACCACCGCTTCCGCGGCCAGCCCGACCGAGCCGATCTCGACCGGCCCCGCCCACCACTGGGGAAGCACCGATGAGCCTGCCGGACACCGGGACGCGATCGGAGCGCGAAGAGCTCTCCGACGCCGCGGTGGTGTCGCGGTCCTGGGGCATGGCTTTTGCCACCCTGGTCAGCCGCATCACCGGGTTCACCCGGATCGTCCTGCTGGCCGCCATCCTCGGCGCCGCACTATCCAGTGCGTTCTCGGTGGCCAATCAGCTGCCCAACCTCATCGCGGCGCTGGTGCTGGAGGCCACCTTCACGGCGATCTTCGTCCCGGTCCTGGCCCGCGCCGAACGCGACGACCCCGACGGCGGCGAAGCATTCGTGCGTCGGCTCGTGACACTGGCCACCACGGTCCTGCTGATCGCCACCATCCTCTCGGTGGCGGCCGCGCCGTTACTGGTCCGGTTGATGCTCGGCGCCGATCCGAAGGTCAACCAGCCGCTGACCACCGCCTTCGCCTATCTGCTTCTGCCGCAGGTGATTTTCTACGGCCTGACATCGGTGTTCATGGCGATCCTCAACAACCGCAACGTCTTCGGCCCACCGGCCTGGGCGCCGGTGGTCAACAACGTGGTGGCCATCGCCACGCTCGGGCTGTACCTGGCCGTTCCCGGGGAACTCTCGGTCGACCCGGTTCGGATGGGCAACGCCAAGCTGTTGGTGCTCGGCGTCGGGACCACGCTGGGCGTCGTCGCCCAGGCGGCGATGCTGCTGGTCGCGATCCGCCGGCAGCGGATCAGCCTGCGGCCGCTGTGGGGAATCGACGACCGGCTCAAGCGGTTCGGGACCATGGCCGCCGCGATGGTGCTCTACGTCCTGATCAGCCAGGTGGGTCTGGTGGTCGGCAACCGGATCGCCAGTACCGCGGCGGCGTCGGGCCCGGCGATCTACAACTACACCTGGCTGGTGCTGCAACTGCCGTTCGGGATGATCGGCGTGACGATCCTGACCGTGGTGATGCCGCGGCTGAGCCGCAACGCCGC
>NZ_JBBATF010000125.1:0-9252 GCF_040398885.1 Mycobacterium sp.
CCCAAGATGAAGCGGTTCATCTTCACCGACCGCAACGGCATCTACATCATCGACCTGCAGCAGACGCTGACCTACATCGACAAGGCCTACGAGTTCGTCAAGGAGACCGTCGCCCACGGCGGCTCGGTGATGTTCGTCGGCACGAAGAAGCAGGCCCAGGAGTCCATCGCCGAGGAGGCCACCCGGGTCGGGATGCCGTATGTCAACCAGCGCTGGCTGGGCGGGATGCTGACCAACTTCTCCACCGTGCACAAGCGCCTGCAGCGCCTCAAGGAACTCGAGGCCATGGAGCAGACCGGTGGGTTCGAGGGTCGCACCAAGAAGGAAATCCTGATGCTGACCCGCGAGAAGACCAAGCTCGAGCGCAGCCTCGGTGGTATCCGCGACATGCAGAAGGTGCCCAGCGCCGTCTGGGTCGTCGACACCAACAAGGAGCACATCGCCGTCGGCGAGGCCCGCAAGCTGGGTATCCCGGTCATCGCGATCCTCGACACCAACTGCGACCCGGACCTGGTGGACTACCCGATCCCGGGCAACGACGACGCGATCCGGTCCGCGGCCCTGCTGACCAAGGTCATCGCCTCCGCGGTCGCCGAAGGCCTGCAGGCCCGCGGCGGCGCCGGCGCCGCGAAGCCGGATGCCACGGCTGAGCCGCTCGCCGAGTGGGAGCAGGAACTGCTGGCCGGCGCCGCCATCGACGCCGCCATCGACGCCGCCCCGACCGAGGCCGGCCCGGTTGCCGACGAGTCCGTCACCACCACCGTCACCGTTGAGGAAAACTGACAATGGCCAACTACACCGCCGCCGACGTCAAGCGCCTTCGCGAGCTCACCGGCTCGGGAATGATGGACTGCAAGAACGCACTGGCCGATGCCGACGGCGACTTCGAAAAGGCCGTTGAGGCGCTGCGTATCAAGGGCGCCAAGGACGTCGGCAAGCGCGCCGAGCGGGCCACCGCCGAGGGTCTGGTAGCGGCCAGGGGCGGCGCCCTGATCGAGCTCAACTCCGAGACCGACTTCGTCGCCAAGAACGCCGAGTTCCAGGCCCTGGCCGACAAGGTCGTCGACGCCGCGCTGGCCGCCAAGGCCACCGACGTCGAGTCGCTCAAGGCCGCCAAGGCCGGCGACAAGACAGTCGAGGAGGCCATCGCCGAGCTGTCGGCCAAGATCGGCGAGAAGCTCGAGTTGCGCCGGGTGCAGTTCTTCGACGGCAAGGTCGAGACCTACCTGCACAAGCGAGCGGCGGACCTGCCGCCGGCCGTGGGCGTGCTCGTCGAGTTCGAGGGCGCCGATCAGGACGCCGCGCACGCGGTCGCCCTGCAGATCGCCGCACTCAAGGCCAAGTACCTGACCCGCGACGAGGTGCCCGCCGATCTGGTGGCCGCCGAGAAGCGCGTCGCCGAGGAGACCGCCAAGGCCGAGGGCAAGCCCGAGGCGGCGCTGGCCAAGATCGTCGAGGGCCGCGTCAACGGCTTCTTCAAGGACGTCGTGCTGCTCGAGCAGCCGTCGGTGGCCGACAACAAGAAGACGGTCAAGGCGTTGCTCGACGACGCCGGCGTGACCGTCACCCGCTTCGTCCGGTTCGAGGTCGGGCAGGCCTGACAGGCGGAAATGCGACCGACCGTGCGCCACGTCAACGCCTTCGGCGACGATGCCCTCGGCGATCTCGACGCCGTGGCGCTGGTCGGCGCGATCCGCACCGGACGGGTGTCGGCGGCTGAGCTGGTCGAGGCCGCCATCGCCCGCACCGAGAAGGTGAACCCGGTCCTCAACGGGCTGGCGCACGAGACGTTCGACCGGGCCCGCTCCGATGCGGCGACGGCGCCGCGCGGCGGTTACTTCGACGGGGTGCCGACCTTCTTCAAGGACAACGTCGACGTCGAGGGCATGCCCACCATGCAGGGCACCGACGCCTGGGCGCCGCGCCCGCAGTCCGGCCACGGCGACTTCGCCCGGTTCTTCCTGGGCACCGGGCTGATCCCGCTGGGAAAGACCCAACTCTCGGAGTTCGGCTTCAGCGCCTCCGCCGAGCACCCGCGCATCGGGGCGGTCCGCAACCCGTGGGACACCGACTACACCGCCGGCGCGTCGTCGTCGGGATCGGGGGCCTTCGTCGCCGCCGGCGTGGTGCCCATCGCGCACGCCAACGACGGCGGCGGCTCCATCCGGATTCCGGCCGCCTGCAACGGCCTGGTCGGCCTGAAGCCGACCCGTGGCCGGTTGCCCCAGGACAGGCTGGCCCGGCAGATGCCGGTGCGCATCGTCAGCGACGGCGTGCTCACCCGGTCGGTGCGCGACACCGCCGCCTTCTACCGGGAGGCCGAGCGGATCTGGCGCAACCGTTCGCTGAACCCGATCGGCGCGGTGACCGGTCCGGGCCGGGATCGGCTGCGGGTGGCCGTGGTGACCCGGTCGGTCAACCGCGACTCCAGTCCGACGATCCGGGATCACACGCTGGCGACCGCCGCCCTACTCGAGAGGCTGGGTCACCGCGTCGACCACCTGGACGGCAATCCGGTTCCGGAGTCGTTCGCCGAAGACTTCCTGCTGTACTGGGCCTCGCTGGCCATGACCCTGGTGCGCACCGGCCGCCGGACGTTCGGCCCGAGCTTCGACCGAAGCCGTCTGGACAACCTGACCCTCGGTCTGGACCGGCATGCCAGCCGCAACCTGCACCGGCTGCCGCTGGCGATCAGCAGGCTCCGCCGGCTGCGGAAGGTGACCGCGCGGTTCTACCAGGACTACGACGTCCTGCTCAGCCCGACCCTGGCCGAGGAGACCCCGATGATCGGTCACCTCGACCCGACCGCCGATTACCAGCGGATCGTCGAGCGCCTGGTCGACTGGGTGGCGTTCACGCCGCTGCAGAACGCCACCGGGGAGCCGGCGATCTCGCTGCCGGTGGCGCAATCCGCCTCCGGGATGCCGATCGGCATGATGTTCAGCGCCCCGCCGGGCGAGGAGCGCCGGCTGCTGGAACTGGGCTATGAACTCGAAGCGGCCGAGCCCTGGCCGCTCATCACGCTTTAGACGGCGGACCGGAAGCCGGCGGCGGCCTCATCGAGGGCGGCCTCCAGGTCGGCCAGCGCCTCCTGCGGCGCGAAGAGCCTCAAGTTCAGTCGCCAGGTTCGGCTGAGGCGTTCGATCCGGTCCTCGCCCGTCGCCGCGCACAGCAGATGGCAGCCGACGATCCCGTTCCAGATTCCCTCGGCGATGTCGCCGGCGTCGACCCCCTCACGCAGCTGCCAGGTGCCCACCGCTCGGCGCATCATCTGGACGTACCTGTCGGTCCACTGGGCGTAGATCGCCCCCGCGACGTGACTGATCTGATCCAGTCCCTGCATGAGCTTGTTCCCGACCTGGGCCAGTTTGTCGGTCTGGATCAGGAAGGCCGAATCGAAACTGATCCTGATCAGGCCTTCCAATGTCGGCGAGTCACTGTCGAGCAACCGGGCCGCCGAGGCCGTCAGCTTCTGGTCGTACTCCTCGATGATCGCCGCGGCGAGCGCCTCTTTCGAGTCGAAGTGGTAGTAGAAGGCGCCTTTGCTGACCCCGGCGCGCTGCAGGACGTCGGTCAGGCCGGTTTCGCCGTAACCCATTTCGTCGAACAGATCCACGGCGGAATCGAGAATCCGCCGACGCGTCGCCTCAGCCCTCGCTTGCATCGGTGTCCTCGCCCGCCCTTTCGTCACTCTCCCCGGCTCCGGGTGACCCCCTCGGGGGGAAGTCTAGACCTAGTTTGCAGTCGCAAATACCGGTCGGGTCGGTGTCGTCACCTCGTCGCCATGAGGCAGGATGATGTTGCCGCCGCCACCTGAGATCGTGAGGAGCCCGATGGTCGAGCCGACGAACGTCAGCGCCGAACTTCGTCCCGGGTATTCCCGCGTTCTGCTCAAGCTCGGCGGGGAGATGTTCGGCGGCGGCTCCGTTGGACTGGACCCGGATGTGGTGGCGCAGGTCGCCCGTCAGATCGCCGAGGTCGTGCGAAGCGGTGTGCAGGTCGCGGTCGTGATCGGCGGAGGCAACTTCTTCCGGGGGGCGCAGTTGCAGCAGCGCGGAATGGAGCGCACCCGATCGGACTACATGGGGATGCTGGGCACCGTGATGAACAGCCTTGCGCTGCAGGACTTCCTGGAGAAGGAGGGCATCGTCACCCGGGTCCAGACCGCCATCACCATGGGGCAGGTCGCCGAGCCCTACCTTCCCCTGCGCGCCCGTCGGCACCTGGAGAAGGGCCGGGTGGTCATCTTCGGCGCCGGAATGGGCCTGCCGTACTTCTCCACCGATACCACCGCCGCCCAGCGGGCGCTGGAGATCGGCGCCGAGGTGGTGCTGATGGCCAAGGCCGTGGACGGCGTCTTCACCGACGACCCCCGGCACAACCCGGCGGCCGAACTGCTCACCGAGATCAGCCACCGCGAGGTCATCGACCGGGAACTGCGGGTCGCCGACGCCACCGCGTTCAGCCTCTGCATGGACAACGGAATGCCGATTCTGGTCTTCAACCTGCTCACAGATGGCAATATCGCCCGAGCGGTCGCTGGTGAGAAAATCGGAACACTGGTCACCACGTGAAGCCCGCACCGACCGAGGAGCCGCATGATTGACGAAGCTCTCTTCGACGCCGAAGAGAAGATGGAGAAGGCCGTCGCGGTCGCCCGCGACGATCTGTCCTCCATCCGGACCGGGCGCGCCAATCCGGGCATGTTCTCCAGGGTGGTCGTGGACTACTACGGCACGCCGACGCCGATCACCCAGATGTCGAGTGTGAATGTGCCGGAAGCCCGGATGGTGGTGATCAAGCCGTACGAGGCGGGCCAGTTGCGGGCCATCGAGGAAGCCATCCGAAACTCCGATCTCGGGGTCAACCCCACCAATGACGGCACCATCATCCGGGTGTCGATCCCGCAGCTCACCGAGGAACGCCGCCGCGACCTGGTCAAGCAGGCGAAGGCGAAGGGCGAGGACGCCCGGGTGTCGGTGCGCAACATACGGCGCCGGGCGATGGAGGAACTGCACCGGATCAAGAAGGACGGCGAAGCCGGCGAGGACGAGGTCGGCCGCGCTGAGAAGGACCTCGACAAGTCCACCGCTCAGTACGTCCATCAGATCGACGAACTGGTCAAGCACAAGGAAGGCGAACTGCTCGAGGTCTGAGGACCCCGGCAGATGACCCACCGTGGCTGAGACCGAAGCCCCTCCAGTGAACACCTCGCGCGCCGGCCGCAATCTGCCCGCCGCGATCGCCGTCAGCCTGCTGCTCGCCGGCACCGTCATCCCCACCCTGATCTTCGCCCCCCGCGGATGGCTGTTGATCCTCGCGGTCGCCATGCCCGTCGCCACCCACGAGGTCGTCAAGCGGTTACGCGAGGCGGGGTTCGTCATCCCGCTCATTCCGCTGCTCGTCGGCGGCCAGGCGATGATCTGGCTGACCTGGCCCTTCGGTCCCGCCGGGGCGCTGGGGGCATACGGCGGGACGGTGTTGGTCTGCCTCATCTGGCGGCTGCTAAGCCAGGGCCTGGACAGCCAGCCGGTGAACTACTTGCGCGACGTCGCGGTCACCGTGTTCCTGGCCACCTGGATCCCGCTGTTCGGCGCCTTCGGGGCGCTCCTGGTCCATCCCGACCCGCGTGAGGGCGCATCGCGCGTCTTCGCCCTGATGCTCAGCGTGGCGTTCTCCGACATCGGCGGCTACGCCGCCGGGGCGCTGTTCGGCAAGCACCGGATGGTCCCGGCGATCAGCCCGAAGAAGTCCTGGGAGGGCCTGGCCGGGTCGCTGCTCTGCGGCACCGCCGCCGCGGTCTTCGCGGTGACCTTCATCATGCACAAGCCGTGGTGGGTCGGCGTGCCACTGGGCATCATGCTGGTCATCACCGCCACCCTCGGCGACCTGGTTGAATCCCAGTTCAAGCGGGATCTGGGCATCAAGGACATGGGAACCCTGCTGCCCGGCCACGGCGGCCTGATGGACCGCATCGACGGGGCACTGCCCTCGGCGGTCGCGACCTGGATCGTCCTGTCGCTGCTTGCCTGAATACTTGACTCCGTGAAACAGGAACTGGTCTTCGACGCCCCGCGTCGCGGCCTGCCGCCGCGCCACTTCGCCGACCTCGACGCCGCCGAACGAACCGCCGCGGTCGCCGAACTGGGGCTGCCGGCGTTTCGGGCCAGGCAGTTGGCCTCCCACTACTACGGGAGGCTGCAAGCCGACCCGCAGCAGATGACCGATCTGCCCGCGGCGGTGCGCGAGGCGGTGGCCGGCGCGTTGTTCCCGCAGCTGCTGTCGGTGGTCAGGGAGGTCGAGTGCGACGGCGGGGACACCCGGAAGACGTTGTGGCGCGGGCGCGCTGCCAATGGTTCCGGCGGGGCCACCTTCGAGTCGGTGCTGATGCGCTACCCGAACCGCAACACCGTCTGCATCTCATCCCAGGCCGGCTGCGGGATGGCCTGCCCGTTCTGCGCCACCGGCCAGGGCGGTCTGACCCGCAATCTGAGCGCCGCCGAGATACTCGAACAGGTCCGCGCCGCCGCAATCACATTGCGCGACGGCCCGGACACGGCACGCGGTGACGACCGGTTGTCCAACGTCGTCTTCATGGGGATGGGTGAGCCGCTGGCCAACTACTCCCGGGTGGTGGCCGCCGTTCACCGGATCACCGCCGCACCCCCGGAGGGGTTCGGCATCTCGGCGCGGTCGGTGACGGTGTCGACGGTGGGACTCGCCCCCGCGATCCGCAAACTGGCCGACGAGCGCCTCGGGGTGACCCTGGCGCTGTCGCTGCACACCCCCGACGACGAACTCCGCGACACCCTGGTGCCGGTGAACAACCGGTGGAAGGTCGATGAGGTGCTGGATGCGGCCCGCTACTACGGCGAGGTGACCGGCCGGCGGGTGTCCATCGAGTACGCGTTGATCCGCGACGTCAACGACCAGCCGTGGCGGGCCGACCTGCTGGGCAGGAGACTGCACGGCGCACTCGGTCCGCTGGTTCACGTGAACCTGATCCCGCTGAACCCGACGCCGGGCAGCAGATGGGATGCCAGCCCCAAGCCCGTCGAGCGCGAGTTCGTGCGCCGGGTGCGGGCCCAGGGGGTGTCGTGCACGGTGCGCGACACCCGCGGCCGCGAGATCGCCGCCGCCTGTGGGCAGTTGGCCGCCGAGCGGGGTTAGCGCAGCAGGCCGCGCCGGCGCATCAGCACGTCGCGGACGATCACGAACGCGATCCCCAACGCGAAGGCGATGAGGAAGTAGTCCTCGACGTGGCCGATGTGGTTTCCGTGCAGCATGCCCAGCAGGAACAGAATGATGAACACGCCCGCGGCGTACCAGGTGCGGTGGCTGATCTTGCTCCAGCCCCACGCCGCCGACGGGATCTCGGCCGTATCGACGTCCGAGTAACGCTCCACCTCGGTGTTGGCCATTTCGCTCCTCGTGTCACTTGCTCGACAGCTTGTCACCTGCCGACAGCTTGTCACCTGCCGACAGTCTGGCACATCCGGCGACCGGATCGGCGGCGATCCCGACCTCTCAGCCGAGCAACCCGTACCGCCGCAGCGCGTCGGCGCGTTCGGACGCGTGGTCGACGATCGGTTCCGGGTAGCCGGCGGGCCGGCCGGCCTTGAGCCGGTGCACCCCGGCGCCGTTGATCTGCGAGAGCTCCGGGATCCAGCGCCGCACGTAATCCCCGGACGGATCGAACTTCTCGCCCTGGGCGGTGGGGTTGAACACCCGGAAGTACGGTGCGGCGTCGGTGCCGGTGCCCGCGCTCCACTGCCAGCCGTGCTGATTGCTGGCCGGATCGCCGTCGACGAGCTGCTCCATGAACCAGCGCGCGCCCCACTGCCAGGGCAGGTGCAGATCCTTGACGAGGAACGACGCGACGATCATGCGCACCCGGTTGTGCATGAAGCCGGTCCCGGACAGTTGGCGCATCCCCGCATCGACGATCGGATACCCGGTGCGGCCCTGCTTCCAGGCCTCGAAGAGCTTCTCGGCATCCGGACCGGTGTCGACCTCGATCGCGTCGAACGAGGAATTCCAGTTCCGCCACGCGCTGGCCGGCCACTGGTGCAGCACCGAGGCGTAGAAGTCGCGGAACGCCAACTCCCGCAGGAAGGCCGCGTCGCCCTCGTCCTGCGGTTTCAGGTCGGCGGCCAGGGTCCGCGGATGGATGGTGCCGAACTTCAGATGTGCCGACATCCTGCTGGTGCCCGGCCTGTCCGGCCGGTCGCGGTCGGTGGCGTAGCCTCGCAGGCCCTCGGAGCGGAATTCCGCCCAGCGCGCCCGGGCCGCGGTTTCGCCGGCCGGAAGTTCCAGCGCCACCGCGGGATCGGGCGGATCCACCCGTTCAGGCAGGTCGGCCACACCGCCGGGGTCGACCCAGTCGACACCGTCCGGGACGGACTGGGCCGGGCCGCGCCAGCCCACCTCCCGCCACCGCCGGAAGTACGGGGTGAACATCTTGTAGGGACTGCCGTCGTCCTTGGTGACCCGGCCGGGTGACACCAGGTAGGGCGACCCGGTCGCGACGAGCGGAACACCCGCTGCGGCGAGCGACTGGGTGACAGCCGCATCGCGGCGTACCCCGAACGGGCTGAAGTCGGCGGAGATGTGGACCGCTGCGGCGCCGACGCCCGCGCAGATCCGCGGGATGCACTCCTCCGGCAGGCCGCGGGTGATCAGCAACCGGCCGCCCAGGGCGGCGTCCAACTCCCGCAGGCAGTCGCCGAGGAACTGCAACCGGCGCGGACCACTGGGGTTCTCCAATCGCGGGTCGAGCACGAAGCAGGCCAGTACCGCCGGACCGCCTGCGGCGGCCTCGAGCAGGGCCGGCAGGTCGTGCAGTCGGAGGTCGCGACGGAACCACAGAACGGTCGAGGACATGCCCCTATGCTGCCGGGTGCGGTGACGTGACCCCCGACCGGGCGGTATGACGGCGCAGCGCCGACACGGCCTGGGCGATGCAGCCGCCCACCAGCAGTGCGGCGACAACCCCCGGCAGGGGATGGCCGAACAGCGGGTACACCTGGAAATGGGTGAGGTAGGTGTAGAGCGATCCCTCGGCGAGGAAACCCGCGGTCGCCGCGACGGCGGTGGGGCAGCGCACCGCGGGCAACCAGATCAGCAGTAGCACCCCGATCGCGACGATCGTCTCGCGCTGGCCGTTGCCGAAATAGCCGACGACGGCGACCAGGGTGACCGCCGAGACGACCACCCGCTGCCAGTGGTTCTCCGCCTTCGCCGCCGCCCAAC
>NZ_JBBATF010000126.1:0-2423 GCF_040398885.1 Mycobacterium sp.
CCAGGCCCAGCAGGGTGGCGAAGGTCTGCTCGGCCGGCCCGCCGGTGGCCCGCCGTCGCCGCAGCATCTCGCTCAGAGCCGCCGTCCCGGGGATCCGGTCCCCGAGGGCCGCGGCGACCACGGTGGACACCCAGCCCTCGATCAACGCCAGCAGGGTCTCCAGCCGCTCCAGCGCGGCGGTCTGCTCGGGGGTGGTCTTGGGTTCGAACATGCCCTGAGAGAGAAGCTCTTCCATCTTCGACGGGTCGGCCAGCGACGTCGGGTCGAAGCCCGCCGTCATCTGCTCGATCCCGCTCATGTCGATCTTCACGCCCTTGGCGTAGGCCTCCACCGCGCCCAGCAACTGGCTGGACAGCCACGGCACATGCCTGAAGAGCCGGTGGTGGGCGGCCTCGCGGGCGGCCAGGAAGGTCAGGATCTCACTGCGCGGCTGGTCCAGCCCCTCGGAGAGTTCCTCGATGGCGGCCGGCATCAGTGCGGCAATCCCGGTGGGCCCCAACGGAAGTCCGATGTCGGTGCCGGTCAGCACCTCCTTGGACAGCCGACCCAGACCCTGGCCCAGCTGCGAGCCGAACGCCATCGACCCCATCTGGGTCAACATCGCCAGCAGCGGACCGGCCATCGTCTTGGCCTCCTCGGGCAGTGCCGAGGTCCACACCGTCGACATCTGTTCGGCCATCGGGTCGCACAGCCGCTTCCAGGTGCCCATGGTGTTGTCCACCCAGTCCTGCGGGGTCCAGGCCGCCGACCTGGTCGCCCCGGCCGGCAGCGCGGTGGCCCCGTCCAGCCAGGTGTCGGCCAGGTGCACCGCGTCGGCGACGGCCTTGGAGGTGGACTGCGACACCGGGGCGGAGAACCCGATGGAACTCGACGCCAGCTTGCGGGCCAGGTCGTAGTTCACCGCCCCGCCCTTGCCGCCGGAGGCCATCGCGCTGCCGGCCCCGGAGAACATCTCGCCGAGCTTGGAGAAGATCTGGCCCAGGTCGCCCGAGTTGAAGCCGGCCCCGCCGAATCCGAACGGATCACCGCCTGGCGGGGTGTCGCCGCCGCGCTCCTTGCCGGACTTGTCGCGGTCGGCGTCTTCGCCGGAGGAGAACCCGAAGGGCACGTCAGCCATGGGTCCACGGTACCGCCGCTACTGTGTGGTGCGTGAACAGGCGCATTTCGACGCTCTTGGTGGCCATGGCCCCGGTCGTCGTGTTCGGCGTTCTGCTGGCCGCCGTCCCGGTGCCGTACGTGGCGATGGGGCCGGGGCCGACGTTCGACACCCTCGGCGAGGTCGACGGCAAGCCGGTGGTGGCCATCGAGGGCACCACGGTCAAACCCACCGCCGGGCACCTGAACATGACTACCGTCTCCCAGAAGGACGGTCTGACCCTGGGCCAGGCGATGGTGTTCTGGGCCTCCGGCGACGAGCAGTTGGTGCCCCGGAACCTGGTGTTCCCGCCGGAGAAGTCCCGCGAGGACATCAAGAACGCCCAGTCCGCAGACTTTCAGCGGTCCGAGGACAACGCCGAGTACGCGGCCCTGAACTACCTGGAGTACCCCAAGGCCGTCACCGCCGAGCGGGTCAACGACCCCGGCCCGGCGGCCGGCAAGCTGCAACCCGGCGACGCCCTCGAGGCCGTCGACGGCACCAAGGTGGCCGACGTCGAGGCGTTCAGCGCACTGCTGAAGAAGACCAAACCCGGCGACGAGGTCGTCATCAACTACCGCCGCCGCGGCGGGCCGTCGGGCAGCGCCCGGATCACCCTGGGCCGCAACGACGACCGCGAGCACGGCTACCTGGGCATCGCCGTGCGCGACGCCCCGTGGGCCCCGTTCACCGTCGACTTCAACCTGGCCAACATCGGCGGGCCGTCGGCCGGCCTGATGTTCAGCCTGGCCGTCGTCGACAAACTCACCACCGGGGACCTCAACGGCGGGAAGTTCGTCGCCGGCACCGGCAGCATCGGCGCCGACGGCACCGTCGGCCCGATCGGCGGCATCAGCCACAAAATGCCGGCCGCCCAGCAGGCCGGGGCCACGGTCTTCCTGGTGCCCAAGGACAACTGCGACGAGGCCCGCACCGTGGCCGGCAACACCATGGAGCTGATCGCGGCCGAGAACCTGACCCAGGTCATCGACGCACTCAAGACTCTGACCACGGGCGGAAATCCCCCGTACTGCTAGTTGCGTAGAGTTGGCCGCGTGCTCCTGTTGATCGAACACCGCGGAGGGACTCAGTGACTGTCCGGCCGCCCGTCCGAATGCCGGCGTTGAACGGGCGAAGCCGCGTCCTGCTCGGGATCGCGACCGCCGTGGTGGCGGCGCTGCTGATCGGCCCCCGCTTCATCGACACCTACGTCGACTGGCTGTGGTTCGGCGAACTGGGCTACCGCTCGGTGTTCACCACCGTGCTGTTCACCCGGCTGATCGTGTTC
>NZ_JBBATF010000126.1:2523-9247 GCF_040398885.1 Mycobacterium sp.
ACTGGGCTACCGCTCGGTGTTCACCACCGTGCTGTTCACCCGGCTGATCGTGTTCCTGGTGACCGCCCTGGCGTTCGGGGTCATCGTCTTCGCCGGCCTGGCGCTGGCCTACCGCACCCGCCCGGTGTTCGTGCCGACCACCGGGGCCGGGGACCCGGTAGCCCGCTACCGGATGGCGGTGATGAGCCGGATGCGGTTGTTCAGCCTCGGTTTGCCGGTGCTGATCGGCGGAATGGCCGGGCTGGTGGCGCAGGGCTACTGGCCGCGGATCCAGCTATACCTGCACGGCGGCGCCTTCGGCATCACCGACCCGCAGTTCGGCCGGGACCTCGGCTTCTACGCCTTCGACCTGCCGTTCTACCGGCTGGTGCTCAGCTTCCTGTTCGCGGCGCTGTTCCTGGCGTTCATCGCCAACCTGGTGACGCACTACATCTTCGGCGGCATCCGGCTGGCCCCCGGCACCGGCGCGATCAGCCGCTGGGCCCGCGTCCAGCTGATCAGCCTGGTGGGGGTGCTGGTGCTGCTCAAGGCGGTGGCCTACTGGCTGGACCGCTTCGAGCTGCTGAGCCACACCCGGCTGGCCAAGCCGTTCACCGGGGCCGGCTACACCGACATCAACGCCGTGCTGCCGGCCAAGCTGATCCTGATCGCGATCGCGGTGATCTGCGCGGCGGCGGTGTTCTCCGCCCTGGTGCTGCGGGACCTGCGGATCCCGGCGATCGGCCTGGTGCTGCTGCTGGTGAGCTCGGTGATCATCGGGGCGGGCTGGCCGATGATCGTCGAGCAGTTCAGCGTCAAACCCAATGCGGCGCAGAAGGAGAGCGAGTTCATCTCCCGCTCCATCACCGCCACCCGGCAGGCCTACGGCCTGACCGAGGACGTCGTCACCTACCGCGACTACACCGGCAACGCCGCCACCAACGCCGCGCAGGTGGCCGCCGACCGGTCCACCACCTCCAACATCCGGCTGCTGGACCCCAACGTCATCAGCCCGGCGTTCACCCAGTTCCAGCAGGGCAAGAACTTCTACTACTTCCCCGACCAGCTCTCCATCGACCGCTACCAGGGCCGCGACGGCCAGCTGCGCGACTACGTGGTGGCCGCCCGCGAGCTCAACCCCGCCCGGCTGATCGACAACCAGCGCGACTGGATCAACCGGCACACCGTCTACACCCACGGCAACGGGTTCATCGCCTCCCCGGCCAACACCGTGCGCGGGGTGGCCAACGACCCCAACCAGAACGGCGGCTACCCGGAGTTCCTGGCCTCGGTGGTCGGGGCCAACGGCGGCGTCGTCTCACCCGGGCCGGCGCCGCTGGACCAGCCGCGGATCTACTTCGGCCCGGTGATCGCCTCGGGGGCCGACGACTACGCGATCGTCGGCAAGAACGGCGACGACCGCGAGTACGACTACGAGACCAACACCGAGACCAAGAACTACACCTACTCCGGGGTGGGCGGGGTGCCGGTGGGCAACTGGCCGGCCCGGCTGGTGTTCGGGGCGAAGTTCGCCGAGCGCAACTTCCTGTTCTCCAACGTGATCGGCAGCAACTCCAAGATCCTGTTCAACCGCGACCCCGCCGAGCGGGTCAAGGCCGTCGCCCCCTGGCTGACCACCGACTCCACCGTGTACCCGGCGATCGTCAACAAGCGGATGGTGTGGATCATCGACGGCTACACCACGCTGGACAACTACCCGTACTCGCAGCTGACGTCGCTGTCCTCGGCCACCGCCGATTCCACCGAGGTGGCGGTCAACCGGCTGCGCCCGGACAAGCAGGTGTCCTACATCCGCAACTCGGTGAAGGCCACCGTCGACGCCTACGACGGCTCGGTCACCCTCTACGCCCAGGACGAGGCCGACCCGGTGCTGCAGGCCTGGATGAAGACCTTCCCCGGCACCATCAAACCCAAGAGTGACATCACCGCCGAACTGGCCGCGCACCTGCGCTACCCCGAGGACCTGTTCAAGGTGCAGCGCGCGCTGCTGGCCAAATACCACGTCGACGACCCGGTGACGTTCTTCTCCACCTCGGACTTCTGGGACGTACCGCTGGACCCGAACCCGACGGCGTCGAGCTTCCAGCCGCCGTACTACATCGTCGCCAAAGACCTTGCCAGCAATGACAATTCGAGCTCCTTCCAGCTGACCAGCGCGATGAACCGGTTCCGCCGGGACTTCCTGGCGGCCTACATCTCGGCCAGCTCCGATCCGGACACCTACGGCAAGATCACCGTGCTGACCATCCCCGGTCAGGTCAACGGACCCAAGCTGGCGTTCAACGCGATCTCCACCGACACCGCGGTGTCCCAGGACCTCGGCGTGATCGGCCGGGACAACCAGAACCGGATCCGGTGGGGCAACCTACTGACCCTGCCGGTGGGCCAGGGCGGACTGCTCTACGTGGCGCCGGTGTACGCCTCGCCGGGGGCTTCGGACGCGGCGTCGTCCTATCCCCGCCTGATCCGGGTGGCGATGCTCTACAACGACAAGGTCGGCTACGGGCCGACGGTGTCCCAGGCCCTGGACGGGATCTTCGGCTCCGGTGCGGGGGCGACGGCGGCCGGCCCCGCCCCCACCGACGGCCAGCCCGGCGCGAAACCGGCCACCGACGGCGATCAGAAGGCCGCCCAGGTGGCCGAGGTGCCCACCCCGCCGGTGGCCGCGCTGCCGCCGGGCGGGATGACGCTCTCACCCGCCAAAGCGGCTGCGCTGCAGGAGGTTCAGTCCGCCCTGGGTGCGGTGCGCGACGCCCAGCGGTCCGGGAACTTCGCCCAGTACGGGGCGGCGTTGCAGCGCCTGGACGAGGCGATGGGCAAGTACGACGCGGCTAAGTAGCCCGGCTCGCCGGCCTGCGCCCGGTCCGCATCAGCGGGACGACGAACTCCTCGAGAAGGGCGCGTTCGTCCTCGGCGTCGCGGCCGGGCACGGTCAGGAACGACGTCAGCACCCGCACCAGCCAGCGGGCCCGCCGCCCGGCGGCATCGACGTCCCGGGCGTCCACCGAGAGCAGGAACCCCGCCGTCATGGCCTGCACCACCGCCGAGCCCTCGGCGGCCTCGGCGCCGATCGCGGTGCGGGTAAACCACGCTGACAGCGCGGGGTTTTCGCGCACCAGTCGCAGCGCGCCGGTGAGCGCGGCCAGCAGCCGTTGCGTCGGGTCGGTGATGCCGGTGAGTTGCTCGGCCAGTTGCCGGTTCACCGCCCGGGCGTGCCGGTGCACGTAGGCGGCGTGCAGGGCGTCCCGGTTCTCGAAGTAGCGGTACACCGTGGCCCGCGAGCAACCCGCCGCGCGGGCGATCTCGTTCATGCCGACCGCCTCGACGCCGTCGGCGGCGAACAGACCCGCGGCGGCATCCAGGATGCGGTCGCAGGCCGCCTCGGTGCGCTGCGCCCCCAGCCAGTCCGGCATCAGCGGCCGATCCGAACCGGCACCGACAGCGGCCGGCGCACGTAACCGCCTCCGGCCCAGGCGATTCCGTCGTGGTCGACGCGCAGGTCCGGGCAGCGGGCCAGCAGTTCGGTCAGCGCCACCCGGGACTGCATCCGGGCCGCCGCCGCGCCGAGGCAGTGGTGCGCGCCGTTGCTGAAGGTCAGGATGTTGCGCGGCCGGCGGGTGACGTCGAGGTCGGCGGCGTCCGGGCCGTACTGGCGTTCGTCGCGGTTGGCCGAGGCGTAGAGCAGCAGCACCTTGCGGCCGGCCGGGATGGTGGTCTCGCCCACGGTGACGTCGCGGGTGGCGGTGCGGGTCAGGCCCTGCACCGGGGAGGTCAGCCGCAGGAACTCCTCGACCGCGTCGGGGATCAGGCCCGGGTCCTCGAGGAGCATCCGGCGTTGGGCGGGGTGGCGGTCGAGCAGTTGCACCGCCCCGCCGAGCAGTCCGGTGGTGGTGTCGTTGCCGCCGGTGACCATGGTGAAGGTGAACGCCAGGATGGACAGCGTGCCGGCGATGTCGCCGTCGGCGCCCACCCCGGCGGCCACCAGGTGGGAGACGACGTCGTCGCCGGGGTCGGTGCGGCGGCGTTCGATGAGTTCGGTGAAGTAGCCGGTCATCCCCAGCAGTGCCTCGCCGGCGGTGAGCACGCCGTCGTCGGTGGTGGCCGCCGCGACGATGGCCTCGGTCCAGCCGTCGAATTGTTGCCGGTCCGCCTCGGGGACGCCGAGGTAGTGGGCGACCACCATCGAGGGCAGCGGCTTGAACAACTCGGCGACGATGTCCCCGCCGCCGTGCGCCCGTAGTTTCTCGACGCGCTCGACCACGAAGGCTCTGACGGCGGGCTCGACCGCCTCGACCTGGCGCGGGTTGAACCCGCGGGAGACCAGCTTGCGGAACTCGGTGTGGGCCGGCGGGTCGGTCATCACCATCGGCGGATTGTCCTGCAGACCAATGAGTTCCAGCTCGCCGTAGTTGACGGTCAGGCCCCCGGCGGAGGAGAAGGTCTCGTGGTCGCGGGCGGCGGCCCAGACGTCGGCGTGCCGGGACAGCACCCAGTAGTCGTGTGCGGGGTCCTCGGGGATGACGTGGTGCACCGGGTCGTGGTCGCGCAGGGCGGTGTACATCGGCCACGGGTCGGCCCAGGTCTGGTGTCCCCGGAGCCGGAAGGCCGCCTGAGACATTTGCGATGACATGTCTCATTACTAAAACGTCACGGTGGAGATGTCAACAGGTGACTTCGGCCGCCGCGCTGGCCTACGCTTGGCGAACGGGAGAAGGGTGACGCCGATGGATCGACGCAGTCGTCGCGGGGCGGTAGCGGTCTCGGCGGGGATCTTCCTGGGCGCGCTGAACATGGCCGCCGTCGCCCACGCCGACACCGATTCGCCGTCGCCGGACAGGTCCTCCAGCGCCCGGGGCGCCGAGCGGTCCGCGGGTGATCCCGGCCGGGCCTCGGCGTCGCGGGTGGGCCCGGCGCGCACCCCGGCCGGTGCCCGCGGCGCCGGGCGTTCTTCGCCGGTCCCGCCGGCGGCGCAGGCGGCCAAGCGGACTCCGGCCCGCCCGTCCGCGACGGTCCCCACGCTGTCGGCGGTGCCGACCCCGGCGCCCAGTGCTGCCGCCCCGCAACGTGACTCGGGAACCCCGCCGCCCTCGCCGGTCGCCTGGGCCGCGGCCGCCGCGGCCCGCAACGAGGTCGGCCGGCGCCCTTCGGCGGCCGCCGTCCCGGTGGCCACCGTCCCTGCGGCCGGTGCCACGGTGGCCCAGCCGGTGGGGCAGTACGTCAGTCCGCTGGGAACCCCCGAGCAGACCGCCGCCGAGCAGACGGCGATGCGGACCGCGCGGTCGCTGCCGGTGCTGGCGGCGAAGGCGGTGCTCGACGTGGCGTGGCGGGTCATCGGCGAGATCGAGTACGCGCAGATCGGCGGGCCGGACGAGGCGAACCTCGCCGCGCTGCGCGACGCCGTCGACGAGTGGGCGATGGCCAGCGCGTTCCAGTCGATGATCCTGAACTCCAACGAGCCGCGGATCGTCATGCAGGTCGCCCCGCCGCACCGCTGGTACGGGCGCGACGTCACCGGCTCGCGGATCCTCTACGACAACCCCGACACCGTCTACCGCTTCACCGGGGTCAACTACGCCTCGCAGTACGTGATCACCGGCCGGTTCCCGGACCATGACCCGCAGGCCAGCTTCAGCGTGCTGACCGGGACCACCGGCACCACGGTGGCGGTGCTCGACGCCTCCACGCTGGAACTGAGCCCGGACCGCACGTTCGTGCTCACCATCGGCGGCGACCCGGCCGAGCCCGGGCAGACCAACCATCTGCAGATCACCCCCGAGACCACGCTGATCGCGATCCGGGACACGCTTTCGGACTGGAACATTGACGATCCGATGGCGCTGTCGATCCAGCGCGTCGCCGGCCCGCCGCCGAGTCTGTTCGGCCAGTTCGGCGGGTTCGCCATCCCGGTCATCGGGCCGACGGTGGCCCGGAGTGAGTGCCTGACCGCGCTGGTGTCGCTGATCCCGCCGCTGCCGGTGGTTCCCCCCTTCGTGCAGGGGAGCCTCGCCGGGCTGCTGATGCTGCGCGGTGTCTCCGAGGAGTCCAAGTACATCCGGGTGGCCACCACCGACCCGGTGACCGGAAAACCCAAGCCGCCCAACGTGTTCACCGACCCGACCGGCAACGCGTCCTTCCTGGCCACCCAGCTGCAGAGCGCCGGCTACTTCCAACTGGCCGACGACGAGGCGCTGGTGCTCACCATCCGGCCCAACAACGCCGGCTACTTCGTGGCCCCGGTGACCAACGCCTGGACCATCACCGGCAACTACTGGGACCGGCAGACCAGCCTCAACCACGCGCAGGCCGAGCCGAACCCGGACGGCTCCTACACCCTGGTGGTCTCGCCGACCCAGCCGGATCTGGGGGAGGGCGCCAGCGTGTGGAACTGGGTGTCCACCGGCGGGCTGAACCAGGGCACGATGGCCATCCGGTTCCAGATGATCGCCCCCGAGGACCCGCTGGGCCCGACGGTCAGCTCGCAGGTGGTGTCCCTCGGTGATCTGGCCGGTGTGCTGCCGGCGGGCACGGTGCTGGTCACCCCGGCGGAGCGGGCGGCCCAGCTCGCGGCCCGCCGGGCGGGGTTCGATCGGCGGTTCGCGCCGTATCCGCAGGGTGTCTAGCTGGGGATTTGGTTGCGCCTACGCGGCTTGGGTAACCTTGCGGAGTCAACGCGGGGTGGAGCAGCTCGGTAGCTCGCTGGGCTCATAACCCAGAGGTCGCAGGT
>NZ_JBBATF010000127.1:0-9211 GCF_040398885.1 Mycobacterium sp.
CACCGGCGGCGAGAGCTTCGGCATCGTGCTGGTGGAGGCGATGGCGGCCGGAACCCCGGTGGTGGCCAGCAACCTCGACGCCTTCCGCCGGGTGCTCCAGGACGGCAAGGCCGGGCGACTGGTGCCGGTCGAGGACTCCGCGGCGCTGGCCGAGGCGCTGATCGCGGTGCTGGGTGACCCCAGGCTGCGGCGGCGGTACGTCAAGGCGGCCACCGCCGCCGTGCAGCGCTACGACTGGTCGGTGGTGGCCGACGAGATCATGCGCGTCTACGAGACGGTCGCCGGCGCCGGGATGAAGGTGGGCGTTGCCGGTGGCCCCGCCAGGAGCGCCACCTGATGGCCCCGGGGTTGTACTGGTCGTTGACCGCGGCACTGGTGGCGGTCCTGCTCTGCATACTCGTGTGGGCCTATCAGACGGCCAACCGACTGGACCGTCTGCACGTGCGCTGCGACCTGTCCTGGCAGGCGCTCGACGCGGCGCTGGCCCGGCGTTCGGTGGTGGCGCGGGCCGTCGCGGCCGACGTCGGCGACGCCCGACTGGCCGGTCTGGCCGACGCCGCCGAACGGTCGCCGCGTCCGGAGCGGGAAGCCTGCGAGAACGAACTGTCCACCGCGCTGAGCCATGTCGAGCCCGACGAGGTGCGCCCGGTCCTGGTGGCCGAACTCTCCGAGGCCGAGTCCCGGGTGCTGCTGGCCCGGCGCTTCCACAACGACGCCGTCCGCGACACCCTGGCGCTGCGCCAACAGCGTCCGGTCCGGTGGCTGCGCCTCGGCGGACGCGCCCCGCTGCCGGGCTATTTCGAGATCGCCGAGCCCGCGCAGCGGTGAGACCGTGAGACGCACCTCCGCCCGGGTGATCCTGCTCGACGACGACGGGGCGGTGCTCCTGCTCTGCGGATCCGATCCGGCGATCACCGACCGCGCCGCGCCACGCTGGTGGTTCACCGTAGGCGGCCGCGCCCGGCCGGGGGAGGCGCTGGTCGCGACCGCCGTCCGCGAACTGGCCGAGGAGACCGGACTGCGGGCCGGCGCCGAACGGATGCTCGGCCCGGTCTGGCGGCGCGAGTCGATCATCGACTTCAACGGCGCGGTACTGCACAGCGACGAGTTCTACTTCCTGCACCGCACCTGCCGCTTCGAGCCGTCGCCGGCCGGACGCACCGCCCTGGAGCGTCGCTATATCCACGGCCACCGCTGGTGCGATGCCGCGGCGATCAGCGAATTGGTGGCGGCGGGTCAGCAGGTCTACCCGCTGCAACTGGGTGAGCTCCTCGCCGAGGCGAACCTGGCGGCGGACTCGGCGGCCGGCGCCCCGCGGCACCGAGCCGGCCCCCGCCTCATCCAGTGACGCCGCCGGAATCCGTCGCCGCGGGCCTGCATCTAGACTGGACCCGCACCAGTTGAAGGAGCCCACAGTGGAAAGCGCAGCTGCACAGACCGGTACCGCCAGGGTCAAGCGGGGTATGGCCGAGATGCTCAAGGGTGGCGTCATCATGGACGTCGTCACCCCCGAGCAGGCGCGCATCGCCGAGGGGGCGGGCGCGGTTGCGGTGATGGCCTTGGAGAGGGTGCCCGCCGACATCCGCGCCCAGGGCGGGGTGGCGCGGATGAGCGACCCGGACCTGATCGAGGGGATCATCTCCGCGGTGTCGATTCCGGTGATGGCCAAGGCGCGGATCGGGCATTTCGTCGAGGCGCAGATCCTGCAGAGCCTCGGGGTGGACTACGTCGACGAGTCCGAGGTGCTGACCCCGGCCGACTACACCCACCACATCGACAAGTGGCGCTTCACCGTGCCGTTCGTGTGCGGGGCGACCAATCTCGGCGAGGCGCTGCGGCGGATCACCGAGGGCGCGGCGATGATCCGCTCCAAGGGTGAGGCCGGCACCGGTGACGTGTCCAACGCGACCACCCACATGCGGACCATCGGCGGGGAGATCCGTCGGCTCAGTTCGCTGTCGGAGGACGAATTGTTCGTGGCGGCAAAGGAATTGCAGGCGCCCTACGACCTGGTGGTAGAGGTGGCTCGGGCCGGCAAGTTGCCGGTGACGATGTTCACCGCCGGCGGGATCGCCACCCCGGCGGATGCGGCGATGATGATGCAACTCGGCGCCGAGGGGGTGTTCGTCGGCTCGGGCATCTTCAAGTCCGGCGACCCGGCGCAGCGGGCGGCGGCGATCGTCAAGGCCACCACTTTCTACGACGACCCCGACGTGCTGGCCAAGGTGTCGCGCGGGCTGGGCGAGGCCATGGTCGGCATCAACGTCTCCGACATCCCCGTACCGCACCGGCTCGCCGAACGCGGCTGGTAGCCACTCGGTGGCGATCGAGCAGATCCTCGGCCTCGAGCAGCTCGAGGTCAACATCTATCGCGGGGCGGTCTTCAACCCCGAAGACGGTTATCTGGCAAGGACATTCGGCGGTCATATCGCCGGCCAGGCCCTGGTCTCGGCGGTGCGAACCGTCGACCCGAAGTATCACCTGCACTCCCTCCACGGCTACTTCCTGCGGCCGGGGGACGCCACCAAGCCGGCGGTCTATCTGGTGGACCGGCCGCGTGACGGCAGTTCGTTCTGCACCCGCCGGGTGAGCGCCGTCCAGAACGGCGAGGTGATCTTCTCGGCGGGAGCGTCCTTCCAGACCGATCAGAGCGGCATCGTCCACCAGGACGCCATGCCGGTCACCCCGCCGCCCGAGGAACTGCCCGACTTCCATTCCGGCGGCGGTCTTGCGCAGTTCGCCGAATGGGATATCCGCCGGGTGCCGCGGGAGAAGTTGACCGCCCGGCCGGGGCAGGTGTCGCCGCAGCAGGTGTGGTTCAAGCATCGCGACCCACTGCCCGACGACCCACTGCTGCACCTCTGCGCGCTGGCCTACATGAGCGACCTGACCCTGCTGGCCTCGGCGCACTCCACCCACGAGGAGGAACGGCCCCACATCGCGGTGGCCTCCCTGGATCACGCGATGTGGTTCATGCGTCCGTTCCGGGCCGACGAGTGGCTGCTCTACGACCAGTCCTCGCCGTCGGCCGGCGGCGGCCGGGCGCTGACCCAGGGCCAGATCTACAACCAGTCCGGCCAGATGGTGGCCGCGGTGGTGCAGGAGGGGCTGACCCGCTACCGGCGCGGCTACACCCCGGGCTCGGGGTGAGCGGCCCGTCCGTCGGGGTGCTGGCTCTGCAGGGCGACACGCGTGAGCACCTGGCGGCCCTGGACGAGGTCGGGGCGCGGGCGTGCACGGTCCGCCGGCCGGCCGAGTTGGAGGCCGTCGAGGCCCTGGTGATCCCCGGCGGGGAGTCCACCACGATGAGCCTGCTGCTGCGCGAGTTCGGGTTGCTGCAACCGCTGCGCCGCCGCCTTGCCGACGGGATGCCGGCCTACGGGTCGTGTGCCGGGATGATCCTGCTGGCCAGTGAGATCCTCGACGCCGGGGCGCCCGGCCGGCAGGCGGAGGCCCTCGGCGGCATAGACATGACCGTGCGGCGCAACGCTTTCGGGCGTCAGGTCGACTCGTTCGAGGGCGATCTGGACTTCCTGGGAATCGACGGCCCGGCGCACGCGGTCTTCATCCGGGCGCCCTGGGTGGAGCGGGTCGGCCCGGCCGTCGAGGTGCTGGCCCGCGCCGGTGAACACATCGTGGCGGTCCGCCAGGGTCAGGTGCTGGCCACCGCCTTCCACCCCGAGATCACCGGGGACCGCAGGGTGCACAGGTTGTTCGTCGACATGATCGCCGGACGTCCCTGATCACTTGAGTGCAGCACCACGCAGAGGGTTACTCGCACTTTGTGTGCAGGGTGCTGCACTCAACGGTTTTCAGGGTCGGGGGGCCGCCGCAGTAGACTCGACGGCGCATCAGTCGGTCAGAGCAGTTGAGGGGTCATGAGCGGCCATTCCAAATGGGCTACCACCAAGCACAAGAAGGCCGTCATCGACGCCAAGCGCGGCAAGATGTTCGCCAAGCTCATCAAGAACATCGAGGTCGCGGCCCGCACCGGCGGCGGTGACCCCAACGGCAATCCGACCCTGTGGGATGCCATCCAGAAGGCCAAGAAGACCTCGGTTCCCAACGACAACATCGAACGCGCCCGCAAACGCGGCGCCGGCGAGGAGGCCGGGGGCGCGGACTGGCAGACCATCACCTACGAGGGCTACGGCGCGGGCGGCGTCGCGGTCCTCATCGAGTGCCTGACCGACAACCGCAACAGGGCCGCCGGCGAGGTCCGGGTGGCGATGACCCGAAACGGCGGCAACATGGCCGATCCCGGGTCGGTGGCCTACCTGTTCGCCCGCAAGGGCCTGGTCACGCTGGAGAAGAACGGCCTGGCCGAGGACGACGTCCTGATGGCCGTCCTGGACGCCGGCGCCGAGGAGGTCAACGACCTCGACGACAGCTGGGAGGTCGTCTGCGAGCCCACCGATCTGGTGGCCGTGCGCACCGCGTTGCAGGACGCCGGCATCGAGTACGACTCGGCCGAGGCCAGCTTCCAGCCGTCGATGACGGTGACCGCCGATCTGGAGACCGCCCGCAAGGTTCTCAAACTGGTCGACGCACTGGAGGACAGCGACGACGTGCAGGACGTCTACACCAACATGGACATCCCCGACGACGTCGCCGCACAACTCGACGCGGAGTAGTCCGCCGGGCGTGTCCCTGGCCCGTTCCGTCGCACCCTGCCGCTAGGCTATCGAACAACTGTTCGTAGTTTCCGGCGGCGGAAGGCGTGACGCGTGCGGGTGATGGGTGTCGACCCCGGGTTGACCCGCTGCGGCCTGTCGGTGATCGAGAGCCGCAGCGCCCGCCAGGTGATCGCGCTGGACGTCGACGTGGTGCGCACGCCGGCCGAGGAGGCGCTGCAGCGCCGGCTGCTGGCGATCAGCGACACGGTCGGGTATTGGATGGACACCCACCTGCCCGACGTCATCGCGATCGAGCGGGTGTTCGCCAACTCCAACGCCAACACCGCAATGGGCACCGCCCAGGCCGCCGGCGTGATCGCCCTGGCCGCCGCCCGCCGGGACATCGACGTCCATTTCCACACCCCCAGCGAGGTCAAGGCGGCCGTCACCGGGAACGGCCGCGCGGACAAGGCGCAGGTCACCGCCATGGTCACCAAAATCCTTGCGCTGCAGCAGAAACCGACTCCGGCCGACGCCGCGGACGCGCTGGCGCTGGCCATCTGTCACTGCTGGCGTGCCCCGATGATCGCCCGGATGGCCGAGGCGGAGCAGATGGCGGCGGAGCAACGCCGCGCGTATTCGGCCCGGTTGAGGGCCGCGACCGGCCAGACCTCGCGGAGGCCACGGTGATCGCTTCGGTGCGCGGCGAGGTGCTCGAGATCGCCCTGGACCACGCGGTGATCGAGGCCGCCGGGGTGGGCTACAAGGTGATGGCCACCCCGTCGACCCTGGCCACCCTGCGCCGGGGCGACGAAGCCCGGTTGATCACCGCGATGATCGTCCGCGAGGACTCGCAGACGCTCTACGGCTTCGCCGACGGCGAGGCCCGCGACCTGTTCCTGACCCTGCTCGGTGTGTCCGGCGTCGGTCCCAAGATCGCACTGGCCACCCTGGCGGTCTACGACGCCACCGCACTGCGGCAGGCGCTGGCCGACGGCGACGTCGCCGCGCTGACCCGGGTGCCCGGGATCGGGAAGCGCGGGGCGGAGCGGCTGGTGCTGGAACTGCGCGACAGGATCGGCGCGCTGCCCGGCGGGGCGGGGGGCTCGCCGGCCGCCGGTCATGCCGTGCGCGCTCCGGTGATCGAAGCCCTTGTAGGCCTTGGCTTCCCGGCCAAACAGGCCGAGGAGGCCTGTGACAAGGTGCTGGCCGGCGATCCCGAGGCGAGCACCTCCGGCGCGCTTCGGTCGGCACTGTCGATGCTGGGGAGGAAATGAGCAGATTCGAGGACGACGAAGAGCCGGAGCGGGAGGTTTCGGCGGCGCTCACCGTCGGCGAGGGTGACGTCGAGGCGACCCTGCGGCCGCGGTCGCTGGGGGAGTTCATCGGCCAGCCCAGGGTGCGTGAGCAGTTGCAGTTGGTCATCGAGGGCGCCAGGAACCGCGGCGGCACCCCGGACCACATCCTGCTGTCCGGGCCGCCCGGCCTGGGCAAGACCTCGCTGGCGATGATCATCGCCGCCGAACTGGGCACCTCGCTGCGGGTCACCTCCGGGCCCGCGCTGGAACGCGCCGGCGATCTGGCCGCCATGCTGTCCAACCTCGTCGAGGGCGACGTGCTGTTCATCGACGAGATCCACCGGATCGCCAGGCCCGCCGAGGAGATGCTCTACCTGGCGATGGAGGACTTCCGCGTCGACGTGATCGTCGGAAAGGGTCCCGGGGCCACCTCGATTCCGCTGGAGGTGGCGCCCTTCACCCTGGTCGGTGCGACCACCAGATCCGGCGCGCTGACCGGGCCGCTACGCGACCGGTTCGGCTTCACCGCGCACATGGACTTCTACGAACCGGCCGAGCTGGAGCAGGTGCTGCACCGCGCGGCGGGCATCCTGGGCATCGAGCTGGGATCCGAGGCCGGCGCCGAGATCGCCCGGCGCTCCCGGGGCACCCCGCGCATCGCCAACCGGCTGCTGCGCCGGGTGCGTGACTACGCAGAGGTGCGCGCCGACGGGGTAATCACCCGCGACGTCGCGAAATCCGCTCTGGCCGTCTACGACGTCGACGAGTCGGGCCTGGACCGACTCGACCGGGCCGTGCTCTCGGCGCTCACCCGCAGCTTCGGCGGCGGACCGGTCGGTGTCTCGACGCTGGCGGTGGCGGTCGGCGAGGAGGCCGCGACGGTGGAGGAGGTGTGCGAGCCCTTCCTGGTGCGCGCCGGGATGATCGCCCGCACGCCACGCGGGCGGGTCGCCACCGCCCTGGCGTGGACCCATCTGGGGATGACGCCGCCGCCCTCGGCGGGGCCGCCGGGTCAGCCCCTCCTCTTCGAATGACCGTGCCCCGCCCGGGGGCGGGTCATTGCGGGACGGTGCGGATGAGTTTCCGGTTGACGAACTCCTCGATGCCGAACCGGCCCAGCTCACGTCCGAAACCGGAGCGTTTGACCCCGCCGAACGGCAGTTCGACACCTTCGGCGCCGACTCCGTTGATGAAGACCATTCCGGTTTCGAGTTTGTCGGCCACCCGCTGGGCCTGCTCTTCGTCGACGGTGAACACATATGAGCCGAGGCCGAACGGGGTGTCGTTGGCCACTTTCACCGCCTCGTCCTCGGAGGCGACCTTGTACATCGTGGCCACCGGGCCGAACAGTTCCTCGCGGTATGCGGGCGAGTCGGGTGACACACCGGTCAGCACAGTGGGCGGGAAGAAGGCGCCGTTGCGTTCGCCGGCGGACACCACGCTGGCGCCGTCGGCGACAGCCTGGTCGACCTGGTGGCCCAGCCGTTCCGCGGCGGCCGCCGAGGACAGCGGAGAGAGGCCGTCGGCGTCCTCCAGCACCTTCTTGGTGAACCGGTCGACGAAGTCGTCGTACAGATCGGCGATCACGATGAACCGCTTGGCGGCGTTGCAGGCCTGGCCGGTGTTCTCCATCCGGCCGGCCACGGCGGCATCGACGGTGGCATCGAGGTCGTTGCTGCTGAGGACGATGAACGGGTCGGACCCGCCGAGTTCGAGCACCACCTTCTTGAGGTTGCGGCCGGCGATCTCGGCCACCGCCGCGCCGGCACGTTCCGAGCCCGTCAGCGAGAGCCCCTGCACACGCGGATCGGCGATGGCATCGGCCATCTGCTCGTTGGTCGCATAGACGTTGACGTAGGCGCCCTCGGGGAACCCCGCGTCGTCGAAGATCTGGGCGATGGCCTCCGCCGACTCCGGGCACTGCTGGGCATGCTTGAGCACCACGGTGTTGCCCAGTACCAGGTTCGGGCCGGCGAACCGGGCCACCTGGTAGTAGGGGTAGTTCCACGGCATGATGCCCAGCAGCACCCCCACCGGACCGCGTCTGATCACCGCGCTGCCCTCGCCGCGGAGCAGTTCGATGGGCTCGTCGGCCAGGAACTTCTCGGCGTTCTCGGCGTAGTAGGCGTAGATCGCCGCGCTGAAGTCCACCTCCTCCAGGGCGCTCTCGAGTTTCTTGCCCATCTCGCGGTGGATGATGTCAGCCAGCTTGTCCCGGCGCTCGACGTGCAGCTGGGCGACCTTTCCCACCAGCGCCGCCCGTTGGGCCACGGTCGAATTCCTCGACCACCCCCGGAAGGCCTTCTCGGCCGCGGCCAGTGCCTGCTCGATCTCGGCGTCGGTCGCCGTCGGGTACTCCCGCTCCACTTTTCCGGTTGCCGGGTTGACTACTGCGTATGCGTTCACGGGCGCTCTCCTTGGTGGGAATTTCGTCGGGGGTCGGGGTCAGCGGGATCAGAGGTCGGCGAGGATGGCGGCGAGCACGTCCAAACCCTCGTTCAGCAGGTCGTCGCTGATCGTCAGCGGCGGAAGGAAACGCAGCACGTTGCCGAACGTGCCACAGCTCAAGACGATCACGCCCTGGGCGTGTGCGCCGCCGCACAGCGCCTTGGTGAGATCCGGATCCGGGTCCGCGGTGCCGGATCTCACCAATTCGACGGCGATCATCGCGCCCCGGCCGCGCACGTCCCCGATGCGGTCGTCGTCGGCCTGCATCCGGCCGAGCCGGTCCTTCATCAGCCGCTCGATGTCCTTGGCGCGGTCCAGCAGGCCGTCCAGTTCGATGGTCTCGATGGTCGCCAGCGCCGCCGCGCAGGCCAGCGGGTTGCCGCCGTAGGTCCCGCCCACCGCGCCCACGTGGGCGGCGTCCATGATCTCGGCCCGCCCGGTGACGCCGGACAGCGGCAGCCCGTCGGCGATGCCCTTGGCGGTGATGATCAGGTCCGGCTCGATGCCCTCGTCCTCGCAGGCGAACATCGCACCCGTCCGGGCGAAGCCGCTCTGCACCTCGTCGGCGATGAAGACCACGCCGTTCTCCGAGCACCAGGCCCGCAGGGCGGGCAGGAAGCCGGGCGCGGGCACGATGAAGCCGCCCTCGCCCTGAACCGGTTCGATGATCACCGCCGCCAGGTTCGCCGCGCCGATCTGCTTGTCGATGACGGTCAGCGCCCGCTCGGCGGCCAGCTCACCGTTGGTGGCCCACTCCTTGTCGATCAGCCCGTCGCGGTAGGGATACGACATCGGCGCCCGGTAGATCTCCGGGGCGAACGGGCCCATTCCGCTCTTGTAGGGCATCGA
>NZ_JBBATF010000128.1:0-9141 GCF_040398885.1 Mycobacterium sp.
CCGGAGTTGGTGATGAACTGCTTGGAGCCGTTGATGACCCAGTGCCCGTCGTCCAGGCGCGCGGTGGTCTTGGTGGCCCCGGCGTCGGTGCCGCCGCCGGCTTCGGTCAGACCGAAGGCGCCCAGTGCCGCACCGCTGGTCAGGTCCGGCAGCCACTGCTGCTTCTGGGCATCGGTGCCGAAGCGGTAGACCGGCATCGCCCCCAGCGACACCCCGGCCTCCAGGGTGATGGCCACGCTCTGGTCGACCTTGCCCAACTCCTCCAGAGCCAGGCACAGCGCGAAGTAGTCCCCGCCCATGCCGCCGTACTCCTCGGGGAAGGGCAGGCCGAACAGGCCCATGTCGGCCATCCCGGCGACGACCTCGTAGGGGAAGGAGTGCTCGGCGTCGTGCTTGGCCGAGACCGGGGCGACGACCTCGCGGGCGAAGTCGCGCACCGTCTTGGCGAGTTGCTGGTACTCGTCCGGAAGTGTTGCGGTGGAAAGAAATTCAGTCATGATTGTCCTCCGTTTTCGCGGCGATGCGGGCCAGTGGCTGACCTACTTTGACTTGATCTCCGACAGCGACGAGCAACTCCACCACGCCGTCGACCGGCGAGCGCAGCGAATGCTCCATCTTCATAGCCTCCACGGCCACCACCACGGCGCCGGCAAGGACGGCCTCGCCGTCGGCGACTCCGACGGCGACCACCGATCCGGGCATCGGGCTGAGGAGTTCGGCGTCGCCGCTGTGTTCCTCGTCCGGGCGCACCGGGTCTTCGCGAACCTCCTGCACCGCCAGCGTCCGGCCGGACCCGGCAAGCCAGATCTGGTGGTCGGCGGACGCCACGGTGTAGGTGCGGCGCACCCCGCCGACGGCCAGTGCGAGCCGTGACCCCTGCGACGCGGCGGTCAGCGTCCTGCTGGGGCCGTCTTCGATGCGGACGTGGGCGTCGTGCGGCTCACCGGTGATGTGGACGTGCTCGGTGCGCTGCCCGGCCCGCAACCGGCTCGTGGTCGGCGCGGCCTGGCCGATCCGCCATCCGGTCGGCACGTTCCAGGGGTCGGTGGGTCCCGACGGCCGGCGGCTCAGCCAGCGGTGGACCGCGGCCGCGATGAACTCCTCGTCGCCGACCGCGCCGGGCCGGTACTCCAGTTGCTCGAGCAGTCCGGTGTCCAGGCGGCCGGCGAGCACGTCGGGGTCGGACAGCACGAACCGCAGGAAGTCGATGTTGGTGCCGACGCCCAGCACGGTCGTCTCGGCCAGCGCGCGATCCAGGCCGCGCACGGCGGCGGCCCGGTCCTCGGCGTGGACGATGACCTTGGCCAGCATGGGGTCGTAGTCGCTGCCGACGGTCATTCCGGCCGCCAGTCCCGAGTCCACCCGGACGCCGGGTCCGGAGGGTTCGCGGACGGCGAGCACCGGGCCGCCGGTGGGCAGGAATCCCGCCGCCGGATCCTCGGCGTACACCCGCGCCTCGACGGCGTGCCCGCGCATCGTGATGTCGTCCTGGCCGGCGGACAGCCGCTCCCCCGCGGCGATGCGGATCTGCCACTCGACGAGGTCCCAGCCGGTGACCATCTCGGTGACCGGGTGTTCGACCTGAAGCCGGGTGTTCATCTCCATGAAGAAGAACTCGTCGGGCCGGTCGGCCGAGACGATGAATTCCACCGTGCCCGCGCCGAGGTAGTCGACGCTGCGGGCGGTGTCGCAGGCGGCGGCGCCGATGCGGGCGCGGGTGGCGGGGTCCAGCAGCGGGGAGGGCGCCTCCTCGATGACCTTCTGGTGGCGGCGTTGCAGACTGCATTCGCGTTCACCCAGATGCAGCACGTTGCCGTGGCTGTCGGCCAGCACCTGAACCTCTATATGCCTGGGGCGCAACACGAATCGCTCCAGGAACAGGGTGTCGTCACCGAACGCCGCCGCAGCCTCGCGGCGGGAGGACACCAGCGCGGCGGGCAGGTCGGCCGGGTCGTCGACGCGCCGCATGCCCTTGCCGCCGCCGCCCGCGGAGGGTTTCACCAGAACCGGGAAGCCGATCCCGCCTGCGGCGGCGAGCAGGTCCGCGTCGGTCAACCCGGGTTCGGCGATACCGGGCACGACCGGGACATCGAAGGACGAGACGCATGCCTTCGCGGCGATCTTGTCGCCCATCGTGGCGATCGCCCCGGCCGGCGGCCCGATGAACACCACCCCGGCCTGCTGCAGGGCGGCGGCGAAAGTCGCGTTCTCCGAGAGGAATCCGTACCCGGGATGCACGGCCTGGGCGCCGGTTCCCAGGGCCGCCTCGACCACCGCGTCGATGTTGAGGTAGCTCTGCCGGGCGGGCGCCGCACCGATGCGGACCGCGATGTCGGCCTCGGCGACGTGACGCGCGCCGGCGTCGGCGTCGCTGTAGACCGCCACCGAACGGATACCCATCTTCTTGCACGTGCGGATGACCCGCACGGCGATTTCGCCGCGGTTGGCGACCAGAACGGTGTCGAAGGTGTTCATCATCACATCCTGAAGACGCCGTAGGAAACAGGTTCGATGGGCGCGTTGGCGGTGACCGAGAGCGCCAGTCCGAGAACGGTTCTGGTGTCGGCCGGGTCGATCACGCCGTCGTCCCACAGTCGCGCGGTCGAGTAGTACGGGTTCCCCTGCCGCTCGTACTGGTCGCGGATGGGGGCCTTGAAGGCCTCCTCGTCCTCCGGCGTCATCTCGCCCCGGACGGTGGCGAGCACGGCCGCGGCCTGCTCGCCGCCCATCACCGAGATCCGGGCGTTGGGCCACATCCACAGGAATCGCGGCGAGTAGGCGCGCCCGCACATCGAATAGTTGCCCGCGCCGTAGGATCCGCCGATCACGACGGTCAGTTTGGGCACCCGCGCGCACGCGACCGCGGTGACCATCTTGGCGCCGTGCTTGGCGATTCCGCCGGCCTCGTAGTCGCGGCCGACCATGAAGCCGGTGATGTTCTGCAGGAACACCAGGGGGATGGACCGCTTGTCGCACAACTGGATGAAATGCGCTCCCTTGACGGCGGATTCGCCGAACAGGACACCGTTGTTGGCGACGATGCCCACCGGGTGGCCGTGGATCCGGGCGAAGCCGGTTACCAGCGTGGTGCCGTAGTCGGCCTTGAACTCGCTGAACTCGCCGCCGTCGACGATGCGGGTGATCACCTCGTGGACGTCGTAGGGCACCCGGGCGTCGACGGGAACCACGTCGTACAACTCGTGCTGGTCGGCGATCGGGTCCACCGGCGCGGCGACGTCCCACGGCGGCGCGGTGCGCGGCCCGAGGGTGGCGACGATGTCGCGGACGATCCGCAGGGCGTCGCGGTCGTCGCGGGCCAGGTGGTCGACCACCCCGGAGGTCTTGGCGTGCAGATCGCCGCCGCCGAGTTCCTCGGCGGTGACCACCTCGCCGGTCGCGGCCTTCACCAGCGGCGGGCCGCCCAGGAAGATGGTGCCCTGGTTGCGCACGATGACGGTCTCGTCGCTCATGGCCGGAACGTAAGCGCCTCCGGCGGTGCAGGATCCGAGCACCGCGGCGATCTGCGGAATACCCGCGGCGCTCATGGTCGCCTGGTTGAAGAAGATGCGGCCGAAGTGCTCCCGGTCGGGGAACACCTCGTCCTGACGCGGCAGGAAGGCGCCGCCGGAGTCGACGAGATAGATGCACGGCAACCGGTTCTGCGCGGCGATCTCCTGGGCGCGAAGATGTTTCTTCACCGTCACCGGGTAGTAGGTGCCGCCCTTGACCGTCGCGTCGTTGGCGACGATCATGCATTCGCGCCCGGACACCCGGCCGATGCCGGTGATGATCCCCGCCGCCGGGCAGTCGTCGTCGTACATGCCGTCGGCGGCCAGCGGAGCGATCTCCAGCATCGGACTACCCGGGTCCAGCAGTCCGTCGACCCGGTCGCGCGGGAGCAGCTTGCCCCGGGAGACGTGCCGCTCCCGCGCCCGCTCCGGCCCGCCGGGCGCGGCGGCGGCCAGCTTGGCGCGCAGTTCTGCGACGAGTTGCAGATGCGCCTGGCGGTGTGCCATCAATACGACCTTCGGTTAATGTCGACTAACTGTTAGTATGTTAGTGGAGATTAACCGATGACCACAATCACCCAGCGCAGCAGGCAGAAATCCGACCGCCGCTCGCAACTGCTGGCCGCGGCCGAGGCGTTGATCGCCGAACGGGGATTCCTCGCCGTCCGCCTCGAGGACATCGGCGCCGCCGCCGGCGTCAGCGGTCCGGCCATCTACCGGCACTTCGCCGGCAAGGAGGCCCTGCTCGTCGAACTGCTGGTGGGAATCAGCACCCGGCTGTTCGAGGGCGGGCAGGACGTGGTCGCTCGTTCCGCCGACGCGCGGGCGGCGCTGGTGGGCCTGATCGACTTCCACCTGGACTTCGCGTTGAGCGAACCCGACCTGATCCGGATCCAGGATCGCGACCTGGCCAACCTTCCCGCCGCGGCACAGCGACAGGTCCGCCGGGCGCAGCGCCGCTACGTCGAGACCTGGGTCGGAGTGCTGCGGGAGCTCGATCCGGATCTCGCCGAGGACCGGTCCAGGGTGATGGCGCACGCCGCCTTCGGGCTGCTCAACTCCACCCCGCACAGCCTGCGGCCGGCCGCGTCCGAGGAGTCACGGACGGTGCTGCGGGCGATGACGTTCGCGGCGCTGTCGGCCGACACCACGGGACCGCGGCGACCACCGGCGGGATGACGCCCCGGCGCGGCCGCGCCACGGTAACCTGCTTTGCGTGAGGCGGGAATGACCGATCCGCGGGGGCCCGGGTGGACCGACCCTGCCCAAGGGGCCGGCGGATACCCGCCGAACTCCGATCCCGCTTACGCCGGCTACTGGGGTCCCACCGCCCAGTACCCGGCCGCCGGGGTCCCCGGATACGGCTACCCGCCGACCCAACCCACCGAGCAGATTCCGCCCTACTGGCAACCCGGCGCCGGATACCCGGGCGCGCCTCCGCCGCCGCCGGAGCCGCCGAAGAAGACGTCGAAGTGGCTTTGGGCCGCCGCCATCGCGGCGGTGCTGCTGGTGACCGGTCTGGTGCTCGCACTGGTGATCGTCAGCAACTCATCGAGGGAGACCACGATCGTGGCGCCGCCGACCTCGCAGACGCCGCCCTCGCAGACGCCGCCCTCCCGGACGCCGGCGTCGAAGCCGCCGAGCCCGACGACGATCCGCCCCCCGAGCACCGTGATCCCGGCGCCGCTTCCCGTCCCGACGCAGACCTTCGAGCCGACGGAACCGGGCGCTCCAACGGCGCCGGCCCCGGCCGGAACCGAGAGTGTGGTGTACAGCGTCAGCGGCCAGGGCCGGGCGATCAACATCACCTACGTCGACACCGACGGCATCATGCAGACCGAGTTCAATGTGGTTCTGCCGTGGAGCAAAGAGGTCGCACTGGCCGCTCCGGCGAGAACGTCGGCCAGCGTCGCGGTGGTCAACATCGGACGTGACGTCACCTGCAGCGTCTCGGTGAACGGCGCGCTGGTCCGCCAGCGCAGCGGCCGCGGTCTGACCGTCTGCACCGGGGCCGCTTAGGCCTGCCGCGTCCCGTCCACCCGGACCAGCAGCATTCCGGCCAGTCCGATCGCCAGCACGACGCAGATACCGGCCAGTCCGGCGCGGTCCGCGTGGAAGAGATCGACGAAGACGAAAAACAGCCAGGGCGCCAGCGGCGCGGCCGCCCGGCCGGTCATGGTGTAGAGCCCGAAGGCCACACCCTCCTTGCCTTCGCCGGTCATCCGCAGCAGCAGCGTGCGGGCCGCCGACTGGGTGGGCCCGACGAACAGACACAGCGCCAGTCCGCAGATCCAGAACGCCAGCGGACCGGACAGCGCCATCAGGGTCAGGCTGACCACGATCAAGGCGCTCAGCGAGACGACGATCACCGGTTTGGCCCCCACCCGGTCGTCGAGTCTGCCGCCGACCACCGCGCCCGCGGCGGCGACCGTCGAGGCGATCACCCCGAAGATCAGGACGTCGGCCTGGGAGACGCCGTAGACGCTCACCCCGAGAACGGCGCCGAAGGCGAAGATCCCGGCCAGCCCGTCCCGGAACACCGCGCTGACCACGAGGTAGTAGACGAAGTTGCGGTCCCGGCGCCACTCGCCGCGCAGGTCCGCCCACAGCCGCCGGTAGGCGCCGAGCACGCCGCCGGCGACGACGTCGCGATCATCCGGTACCTCAGCCATCCAATGGGAGGAGATCAGCAGGGGCAGGCTGAGAAGCGCCAGCCAGCAGGCCGCCAGCACCATCGCGTAACGGACGTACCAGCCGTCCTCGACCGGGACGTGCAGCAGTCCGCGGGTGGGGCCGTCTCCGGCGATGAAGCCGACGTAGATCAGCACCAGGAGCAGGACGCTGCCGGTGTAGCCGGCGGCCCAGCCGAGTCCGGAGATCCGCCCCGCGGTCGCCGGGGTGGACAACTGCCGCAGCATCGCGTTGTAGGGGACGCTGGCCAGGTCGCCGCAGGCGGCGGTCAGCGCCAGCAGGGCAAGGCCCGGGACGAGGTAGCGCGGGTCGGCGCGGATCAGGACCATCGAGGCGGTGAAAGCCACCGCCAGCGCGGTCAGCACGGTCAGCGCCACCCGCCGCCGGTGCGGGACCTGGACCACCACACCGATCAGCGGGGCCAGCAGGGCGACCGCGACACCGGAGATGGTCAACGTCCGGCCCAGCCAACTCGCCGGCGAGGTGTCCCCGCCGACCCCGACGCCGACGGTGCCGGTGAGATAGACGGAGAACACGAAGGTCGCCACGATGGCGTTCATCCCGGTGGATCCGCAGTCCCACAGCGCCCAGGCCGCGACTTTCGATCTCGGCGCCCCCGTCGGGCCCGCTGCCGGGGGAGCACTCATGCGGGCCACCCTATATTCATCCCATGCCACTCCCCCTTCCCTCTCCGGACAGTCGGGCCGTCGTCACCGGTGCCTCCCAGGGCATCGGGGAGGCACTGGCCACCGAGCTCGCCGCCCGCGGCCATCACCTGATCGTCACGGCCCGCCGCCGCGACGTGCTGGACGACCTGGCGGCGCGGCTGCAGCAGACCTACGGCGTGACCGTCGAGGTGCGTGCCGTCGACCTGGCCGACCCGGGCCGGCGTGGCGAGCTGGCCGCGGAGCTGGCCGGACGGGACATCTCGATCCTGTGCGCCAACGCCGGCACCGCGACGTTCGGCCCGGTGGCGCAGCTCGATCCGGAGGGCGAGAGGGCGCAGGTCCAGCTCAACGTGCTCGGGGTGCACGATCTGGTGCTGGCGGTGCTTCCGGGCATGCTGGCCCGCCGGTCCGGCGGCATCCTGATCTCCGGCTCGGCCGCGGGCAATTCGCCGATCCCGAACAACGCCACCTACGCCGCGACGAAGGCCTTCGCCAACACCTTCAGCGAGTCGCTGCGCGGGGAGTTGCGCCACACCGGGGTGCACGTCACCCTGCTGGCTCCGGGCCCGGTGCGCACCGAGATGCCCGACCCGCAGGAGGCGTCCCTGGTGGACAAGCTGATCCCGGACTTCCTGTGGATCTCCGTCGAGCACACCGCGCAGTTGTCGCTGGATGCCCTGGAGCGCAACAAGATGCGGGTGGTTCCCGGCGTCACCTCCAAAGCGATGTCGGTCGCCAGCGGGTACGCGCCGCGGGCGATCGTGACACCGATCGTGGGCGCGGTCTACAGGAAACTAGGCGGCGACTGACCCTGCGCGGCGGCCGCGGCCGTCCCCCCGGCGCCGTGGAGGTTCCTGGCCGTCGGCGACGTCGGCACGGCCCGCGGATCCGGATGGGTGCCCAGCGCCCGGTCGGCGATTCCCGGTGTGGTGACCGCGTACCAGTAGTGCTCGTTCTTGAAGTGGTGCAACCGGTGGTTGCGGTAGACGGTCCGGTAGAACCGGGTTTTCGGCTTGTAGTCGGTGTGCACCAGGTAATGAGTCCACTCGTAGACCACCCCGGTGCCGAAGACCACCGTCAGGAACGTCAGACCCAGGCCGGTGCGCGGAATGACGACGAAGGCAGTCAGCAGCGCCGCGCCGAACGCACCGGCCAGCGACTCCAGCGGAATGAAGACGAGTCTGACGATCTTCGGGTCGGCATGATGCGCGCGGTGTTTGCGGCCCAGCGACGGGTCGATCGTCACCCCGGCGATGCGGCGCGGCCGCCAGTGCAGGACGAAAACGTGAATCACCCACTCCACGAACGGAAATGCCGCCAGCACCACGAAGGGCAGCACCGCATCGCCGAGCCGCCAGTCCCCCACCACGACGCGGCCGACGACGGCGCCGGCGAAAGCGATCGCCAAGAGCCAGGGCGACGGGTGGCGCCAGAATTCGCGCGCGGCGTCGGACAGCGTCATCCCCCGCGTCGTGCCGAGTCGCGTCATTTCTCCTCCATCGCGCCGAGTGCCGGTCACAGGTCAAGTGGCCAGACCAGTCACCGCCTCCGGCGGCGCGACGCGGTTCCGAAGATGCTGCGGGTGATCTCCCGCCCGATCACGGTCCCGGCGGAGCGCATGGCGCTCTTGAAGGCGGGGTTGTCCATCATCTGCTCGAGCATGCCGGGTTCGGCCTTCTCCACCGGCGCCGGCATCGGCGGCAGGTCGATCCCGGTCGGCAGGATCGGCGGCAGGTCGACGGGTTCGCCCTCCGCGGGCCGGGCCGGCGGCGGGGCCAGCTTTGCGGCCAGCATCTCGTAGGCCGAGGGGCCGTCGATCGTCTGCCCGTACCGCCCGAACAACGGACTCCCCTGCGCGGCGGCCTTGATCCGGTCCGGGCCGATGGTGTCCATCAGCGAGCGCGGCGGGCGCAGCCGGGTCCACGCCACCGGCGTCGGCGCACCCCGCTCGGAGAGCACGGTGACGATCGCCTCGCCGATACCGAGTGAAGTGAGATCCGTTGCCAGATCGTAGAATTCGGTCTTCGGATAGGTACGGACCGTCTTGGCCAGCGCCTGCTGGTCGTCGGGGGTGAAGGCGCGCAACGCGTGCTGGACACGGGCGCCCAACTGCGAGAGCACGACGTTGGGCACATCGGTCGGCAACTGCGTGCAGAAGAAGACGCCGACACCCTTGGAGCGGATGAGTTTCACGGTCTGCTCGACCTGATCCATGAACGCCTTGGAGGCGTCCTTGAACAGCAGATGGGCCTCGTCGAAGAAGAACACCAACT
>NZ_JBBATF010000129.1:0-9134 GCF_040398885.1 Mycobacterium sp.
CGGTGATGAAGAACGGGGTGAACAGGCGGCCCTGCGCCTCGGGCTGACGGGCGATGCCGGAGATCAGCGCGTTGCCGGCGATACCGTCACCGATACCGGCGCCGATGGCGCCGCCGCCCAGGATGAGCCCGCCGCCGATCAGGGCGCCGGCGACGATCTGTGGGTCTGCCATTACTTATTCCTCCTTGGTTGCTGGTAGAAGCCCTACCAGGGTGTGTGGGGTGGTTCCGGGGGTCGGGCGAGTCTCTAGTGGTGCTCCTCATCCAGTTCCATGGACTGGCTGAAGTAGAGAATGGTCAGCAGCGAGAAGATGAACGCCTGGATCAGCCCCACGAACAGATCGAAGGTCTTCCAGATCGCATTGGGGGCCCACATGATGTAGGGCGGGAACAACGCTATCAGCGCCACCATGATGCCGCCTGCGAAGATGTTGCCGAAGAGTCGCAGGGACAGCGAGATCGGCTTGGCGATCTCCTCGACCAGGTTGATCGGAGCCAGGAAGGCGACGTGCCCCTTGAGGAGTTTGACGGGGTGTCCGATGAGGCCGCGCCGCCAGATGCCGGCCGCGTGGTAGCAGAGGAAGACGAACAGCGCCAGCGCCAGCACGAAATTGATGTCCGACGCCGGCGGCTTGAGCAGTTCGTGGGTGGCCCCGTCAGCGGTTTTGTATTGCACCGGCAGCACCGCTATCCAGTTCGAGATCAGGATGAAGACGAACAGGGTGACCGCCAGTGGCAGCACGAACGGTGCGATCTTCATGCCGATCGCGCCCTCTATCTGGCCGCGCATCTGGGTCGTGATCGCCTCCCAGAACAACTGCACACCGCTGGGCACGCCGGTCGACGTCACCTTGGCCCGCAGGTAGAACGCCAGCGCCAGGGTGATGACGGCGGCGAGGGCCGTCGCGTAGACCGTGTCGGTGTTGACGGTCATGCCCAACCAGGTGGCCGTGGTGTGGTGGCCGACCTCGATCGCCCCCTCGGCGAGGATCTCTTCGGTCATCGTTGATCAATCCTTGAACATGTTGTCGGGTGTTGAAGCGGAATCGCGGCGGAATTCGGCCGTTCCCATGTCATTCCGGGGCAGGTCGTCCGGTTCGCCGGTGCGGATCTTCTTCCACACCGGAAGTGCGGTGCTCAAGACCAGCACGACCTGGAACAGCGCGAGCCCGAAGACTACGCCGAGCCCCAGTGGGCGGAAGACCCAGGCGACGGTCAGCCCGACGACGGTGATCACCAGCAGCCTGGTGGCCGAGTTCAGCGCCATCTTGTGCTTGAGCGGGTGCGCGTCGGCGGTGATCGACGCGACGGACCGCTGCACCAGCAGCGCATTGACCAGGCCCAGTGCCAGACCGACGCCGAAGAACACCCCGAACATGGCGTGGCCGGCCCAGGCCGACAATGCGACGGCCAGAGCCGTCACGGCGGCGCACACGACGAGCAGTTGGGCGGGGCGGAAGACCACGGACGGCAACACCAACGGCCCGTCCGGCGCTGGCGTCGTCACACGTCCACCCACAATCGTGTCGTCTGTGGTCATCTGTCTTTGGGCGGCCGAATGGCCGCTGCGGGGCACGGTACCACATGGTAAAAAGGCGAAAATTTGTCTACTACCTGCCGTCGTAGAGACTGTCGTACAACGCCGTCAGTTCGTCGTCGTCCGGCATGTTCTCGCCGCGGATCAACGGGATGACCGTCACCACGATCGCGACGGCGATCGCGGCGAGCATCACCGCCCCGGTGTAGCGGGGCTCGACGAAGATGGTGCTCGCCGCGCCCAGCGCCACCAGCCCCACCCACAGGTAGATCAGCAGCACCGCTCGCCGGTGCGAATGGCCGATCTGCAGCAGCCGGTGATGCAGGTGCATCTTGTCCGGGCTGAACGGGCTGCGACCGGCCCGGGTGCGCCTGACGATGGCCAGCAGCATGTCCAGCGCCGGGACGAACACCACGGCGACCACCAGCAGGAACGGGGAGAGCAGGGCGAATACGTCGCGCGCGCCGTAGGCGCTCTGCGAGATCGGGCCGGCCGCCGTCGTCGAGGCCGCGGCCAGCATCAGTCCGATCAGCATCGAGCCCGAGTCACCCATGAAGATCCGGGCGCGGTGGAAGTTGTGCGGGAGGAAACCGAGGCACGCGCCCGCCAGCACGACCGAGATGACCGCCGGCGGGTAGAAGAGCACGTCGCCACCGTGGTCGCGCAGCAGGCCGACGGAATAGATGCAGATGGCCATCGCGGTGATCAGGCCCAGTCCGGCGGCCAACCCGTCCAGTCCGTCGACGAAGTTCATCGCGTTGACCACCGCCACGGTCAGCGCCAGGGTGAGCAGGAT
This sequence comes from Mycobacterium sp., assembly GCF_040398885.1. Taxonomy (GTDB): domain Bacteria; phylum Actinomycetota; class Actinomycetes; order Mycobacteriales; family Mycobacteriaceae; genus Mycobacterium. The sequence continues at coordinate 2,333 of NZ_JBBATF010000129.1, forward strand.
CGAGGTGGCCTGATCCAGCACGACGGTGCCGATCCCGCCGAACGGGATGTAGAGCACGCTCCACGCCACGCCCATGGTCACCAGGACGCTGGCGGCGGTGATCTGCCCGGCGAATTTGGTCAGGGCGTCCAGGCCCCACCGGTCGTCGATCAGACCGATCGCCATGACGAGTCCGCCGGCGATCACCACGGCCGGCATTCCGGAGGAGTAGACGAAACCGCGGGTCAACGCCGGCAGTTGGGAGGCCAGGAAGACGGCGGTGACGACGCCGAGGTACATCGCCAGCCCGCCCATCCGCGGGGTCGGCTGCAGGTGGACGTCACGCGCGCGGGGGTAGGCCACCGCGCCCAGGCGGGTGGCCAGCACCCGGACCCCGCCGGTCGCGAAATAGGTGACCGCGGCGGCGGTGAGGCCGACGAGGGCCAGTTCGCGCAGTGGGACGCCGGCGCCCCGGTCGGAGAGGGCGAGATAGGCCACATCCCCCATCGCCGGCGCTACTCCCCCGCGTCCGGCGCCGGGGCGGTCAGCGATTCGGCGTCCACACCGAGGACGGCGGCGATCGCCGCCACGCTGACCGGGCCCTCCCGCAGAACGCGTGGTGAGGCGCCGGTGAGGTCGACGATGGTCGAGGCGGCCTGCTGTTCGGCCGTGCCCCCATCGAGATAGACGTCGACGAGGCCACCGAGCTGGTACTGGGCCTCCGGCGCGGTGTTGGCCGGCGGCTGCCCGGAGATGTTGGCGCTGGACACCGCCAGCGGGCCGGTCTCCCGGAGCAACTCCAGGGCCACCGGGTGCAACGGCATCCGCAGCATGACCGTGCCGCAGGCGTCGCCGAGGTCCCAGCGCAGCGACGGCGCCTGTTTCACCACCAGACTCAACGCGCCGGGCCAGAATGCGCGGATCAGCTCGCGGGCCGAATCGGCGACGTAGTAGACCAGACCGTCGATGGTCTGCCAGGACCCGACCAGCACCCCGATCGGCATGTCGCGGCCGCGACCCTTCGCCGCGAGCAGGGCTGCCACCGCGTCGCTGCTGAAGGCGTCGGCGGCGATGCCGTACACGGTGTCGGTGGGCATGACGACCAGACTTCCGCTCTTGAGCGCGGCTGCCGCGGCGGCGATCGCTTCGGAGCGGTTCTCCGGGTCGCGGCAGTCGAGGGTCTGGCTCATGTCGCACTCCTGATCGAAGGGGTTCGGCGGGCGGTCACGAACCGCTGCCGCTGGGTTAGATCGCACCGGGGGGTCACATCGCTGAAGGCAGGCACCGGCGGGCAGGAGCGAAGCGACCCGGGAACGGGCACCGCCTGCACGGCCTCCACGCAGGCCGCCGAGGTGGTGTCGTCGTGTTCCACGGCCAGCAGCCCGCCGGCTTTGAGCCAGGCCGCGGCGCGCCGGACGATGGGCCTGATCACCGCCATCCCGTCCGGCCCGCCGAACAGCGCATGACCCGGATCATGCTGTGCGACTTCGGGATCCAGCACAGAGCCGGTCGGAATGTAGGGGGGGTTGGCCACCACCAGGTCGACGGCGCCGACGAGTTCGGGCAGCAGGGCGGGCTCGGTCACGTCGGCGGCCACGAGTCGGACGGCCGTGGAGGCTGTGTTGCGACGGGCGTAGTCGAGTGCGGCCGGATCGTCGTCGACGGCGATCACCGTGGCCTCCGGGAATCCGGCCGCCAGAGCCAGCGCCAGCGCGCCCGATCCGGTGCAGAGGTCGACGATGACCGGGGAGGGCGAAAGGGTCTGCGAAAGAGCCCATTCCAGTATCGACTCCGTCTCGGGCCGCGGGATGAACACCCCGGGTCCCACCTGCAACTCGATCGGCCCGAACGCGGCGGTCCCGGTGATGTGCTGCAGCGGAACACGTTCGGCCCGGATGGCCACCGCGTCATCGAACCGCTCGAAGAATCCCGGTTCGACGGAGTCCAGCAGGGCCAGCCGGCCACGTTCGGTGCCGGCCGCATGAGCGGCGAGAAGCTCGGCTTCGGTTGCCGCTGAATCGATTCCGGCCGCGGCGAGGATGCCGGCGGCCCGGTTGATCGCCTCGCGCAACGCTATGCCCAATTCTCGGCTCCCGCTCGCTCCGGTCCTCGCTTCGCTGCGATCCTCACTCACGCTCGCCTTCGGGTTCATGCCCGCTGTAACCGGGCTTGCTTGTCGGCGGCGACCAGCGCATCGAGCAGGTCGTCCATGTCGCCGTCGAGGACCTGGTCGAGGTTGTGCGCCTTGAAGTTGATCCGGTGATCGGCGATCCGGTTCTCCGGGAAATTGTAGGTGCGGATCCGTTCAGACCGGTCGACGGTGCGGATCTGGCTGGCCCGGTCGGCCGAGGCGTCGGCCTGGGCCTGCTCCTCGGCCAGCGCCTGCAGCCGGGCCGCGAGCACCTGCATGGCACGGGCCTTGTTCTGCAACTGGGATCGCTCGTTCTGGCAGGTCACCACGATGCCGGTGGGCAAATGGGTGATACGCACCGCGGAGTCGGTTGTGTTCACGCCCTGGCCGCCCTTGCCGGAGGAGCGGTAGACGTCGACGCGCAGATCCGACTCGTCGATCTGGACCTGCTCGACCTCGTCGGGTTCGGGGTAGACCAGCACCCCGGCCGCCGAAGTGTGCACCCGGCCCTGGGATTCGGTGACCGGCACCCGCTGCACGCGGTGCACACCGCCTTCCCACTTCATCCGCGACCACACCCCGTCGGCGGAATCGCCCTTGGCGGCGATGGCGATGGTGGCTTCCTTGTAACCCCCGAGATCGGAGAAGGTCTCGTCGAGCACGGTGACCGTCCAGCCGCGGCGCTCGGCGTAGCGGATGTACATCCGGGCCAGGTCGGCGGCGAACAACGCCGATTCCTCGCCGCCCTCGCCGGACTTGACCTCCAGCACGATGTCGTCGGCGTCGTGCGGGTCCCGCGGAGCCAGCATGTCGGTGAGTTGGGTGTCGAGCTCGGCGACCCGCGTTTCCAACTCGGTGACCTCATCGGCGAACGACGCGTCGTCGGCCGCGAGTTCACGCGCAGCCTCCAGGTCGCCGCGGGCCGCCTCCAACCTGCGATGGGTGGCCACGATCGGGGCCAGTTGGGCGAAGCGCTTCCCGACCCGCCGGGCGTTGGCGGCGTCGCCGTGCAGTTCCGGATCGGACAGTTGGCGTTCCAGATCGGCGTGCTCGGTGAGAACGGCGTCGATCGCGACAGCGGGTGCGCTCTGCGTCATCGTCGTCCTCTCCGGTCCCAGGCTATCGGGGCCAAGAATGTCGGGGCCCGCCAAACGCAGACCGACGCCCGGCCTCTCGCGGATGCGGGGGTCGGGCGTCGGTGGGGCGGCTATTTGTCAGCGGCCTCGGTGGCCTTGTCGGCGCGCTTGCCGTAGCGCTTCTCGAAGCGGGCCACGCGGCCGCCGCTGTCGAGAATCTTCTGCTTGCCGGTGTAGAAGGGATGGCACTGCGAGCACACCTCGACGGTGATGTGGCCGCTCTCCTTGGTGCTGTGGGTGGTGAAGCTGTTGCCGCAGCCGCAGACCACGGTGGTCTCGACGTACGCGGGATGAATTCCGGTTTTCATGGATTCCTCTTCGTTGTCCGGTCGCCGGGTCGCCGACAGATTCCCCTGTGACGTGAACCGGTACCCGAGGTGGTCGGCGTCCAGTATGCCAGTTCGGCCGCCACCTGCCTAAACGGGTCCACCCCGCCCCGGGCCGAGGTCTCAGTCGACGTCGGCCATGCCCGGCGCGGTCTTGGACACCTGGACCAGGAACTCGTAGTTGTTCTTGGTCTTGCGCAACTGGCTCATCAGCAGGTCGATGGCCTGGTGGCTGTCCAGACCGGAGAGCACCCGGCGCAGCTTGTGCACGATCGCGAACTCGTCCGGGGACAGCAGCAGTTCGTCCTTGCGGGTGCCGGACGGGTTGACGTCGACGGCCGGGAACACCCGCCGCTCGGCGATCTTGCGGTCCAGCTTCAGCTCGGCGTTGCCGGTGCCCTTGAACTCCTCGAAGATCACCGTGTCGCCGGTGGAGCCGGTCTCCACCATCGCGGTGGCGATGATGGTCAGCGACCCGCCGTGCTCGATGTTTCGGGCCGCGCCCAGGAACCGCTTGGGCGGGTAGAGCGCGGTGGAGTCCACGCCGCCGGACAGGATGCGCCCGGAGGCCGGGGAGGCGTTGTTGTAGGCGCGGCCCAACCGGGTGATGGAGTCCAGCAGCACGACGACGTCCTTGCCCTGCTCCACCAGCCGTTTGGCCCGCTCGATGGCCAACTCGGCGGCCTGGGTGTGGTCGGACGGCGGGCGGTCGAAGGTCGAGGCGATGACCTCACCCTTGACCGAGCGCTGCATGTCGGTGACCTCCTCGGGGCGCTCGTCGACGAGCACGACCATGAGGTGGCATTCGGGGTTGTTGCGGGTGATCGCGTTGGCGATGTCCTGCATGATCGTGGTCTTGCCGGCCTTGGGCGGGGACACGATCAGGGCGCGCTGGCCCTTGCCGATCGGCATGATCAGGTCGATCACGCGAGTGGTCAGCTTCTCGGTGGTGGTCTCCAGGCGCAGCCGCTGGTTCGGGTACAGCGGGGTCAGCTTGCCGAATTCGGGGCGGTTGCGGGCCGCCTCGACCGGGCCACCGTTGACACTGTCCAGACGCACCAGGGGGTTGAACTTCTGCCGCTGGTTCCCGCCGCCGCCGTCGCCGTCGCGGGGCACCCGCACGGCGCCGGTGACGGCGTCGCCACGGCGCAGGCCGTTCTTGCGGACCATGTTCATCGACACGTAGACGTCGTTGGGGCCGGCCAGGTAGCCCGAGGTCCGGACGAAGGCGTAGTTGTCGAGGACGTCGAGAATCCCGGCGACCGGTTGGACGACGTCGTCCTCGCGCAGTTCGGTCTCGCCGCCGCCGCCCTCCCCGCCGGGACGGTCGCCGCGGCGGCGGCGGTCGCGGAACCGGCGTCCGCGCCGGCCCTGGCGGTCTCCGCCGTCCTCTCCCTGCTGACCGCCCTGCTGGCCGCCGGAGGCGGACTCCCCGCCGCCCTGTTCGGCCGCGGGCGCCTCCCGGCGGTTGTCGGCCCGCGACGGTGCGGACTCCGGGCGCTCGGATTCGGACTTGGCTCCTTCGCCGCCGTCGCGGGTCCGCTCCGGCGGGGCTTCCGGGGCGGACTCGGCCCGCGGGGCCCTGCCGCCGTTCGGCGACCCGCCGCGGATCTCGGTGATCGCGGCGATCAACTCACCCTTGCGCATGCCCGAAGTCCCCTTGACACCGACCTGACCGGCCAGGACGCGAAGTTCGGGCAGCACCATCGTGGCCAGCGAGCCGCCCCCGGAACCCGCCTGAGCCGAACTGTTCGAGCCTTCGGCGCCCTCGGGCCGGGTGTGGTTCTCAGCCGCGATGAGGTCCGTATCAGTCACGGAATTCCTTTCTTTCCCCGGCGTTCTCATCTCGCGGGGGTTTCCGGCATCCAGCCGATTCGCTGGACGCGAAGTCTCACCGATGTCTGTGTCAGTGGGTGCCGGGCTCAGTGGCCGCAGGGCCAACCGTCAGCCCACTGGAATTAAATCAAACAAAATTGGTGATCGTCCTGGGTGTCGGCGCGAACGAGCCACGCAGCGGTCACCGGACAATTGCGAGGATAGCCCGGTTGGCTGCCCGAGGCAAGGAAGCCTCACCGGCGGTTCTCCTGCGCGGCGACCGCGACACCGGCACCCCAGCGCACCGGATCGCCCACTCCGACCTCGGAGGCGGCGAATCCGTGCTCGCGGGCGAAGCCCAGGGCAGCGGCCGGCAGGTCGGTGCCGTTGGTCAGGGCCAGCACCGACGGTCCGGCGCCGGAGAGCACCGCGGCCACTCCGTTGGCGCGCAGGAGCTGCAGAAATTGCGCCGACGGCGGCATCGCCGGGGCGCGCTGCGGCTGGTGCAGCCGGTCTTCGGTGGCCGCCATCAGCAAATCGGGACGCTCGGTCAGCGCCAGCACCAGCAAAGCGACACGACTGAGGTTGAACCGTGCGGTCTCGTGGCTCACCTGCGTGGGTAACAGCACCCGGGTCTCCGCGGTGGAGGAGCGCATCTCCGGGATGCCGGCGAACATCCGGATGTCGGGGTGCAGCCGCAGCGGTGCCGCGAAGTACCGGGCCTCCTCCCCCGCCGCGCCCGGCGGCTGGGTCCACGACACCACCGCCCCGCCGAGCACCGACGCCGAGGCGTTGTCCGGATGACCCTCGAACTCCCCGGACAACTGGATGAGACGGTCGGTAGTCAGCACGGGCCGGTCGGTCTGCGCCACAAGGGCATTCGCGGCGGCAAGACCGCCCACCACGGCGGCCGCCGATGAGCCCAGCCCCCGCGAGTGCGGAATAGTGTTGCGGCACTTCAGTTTCAGGCCGGATGCCTCGACGCCCGCGGCTGCAAGGCCGCGCCGGACGGCCACGGCGACCAGGTTGTCGGCGCCGGCGCCCACCTGACCCCGGCCCTCGCCCACGACCTCCACGACGGTTGGACCGGAGGTCGTCTCGACGGTGATCTCGTCGTAGAGCGCCAGCGCCAGAGCGAGGCTGTCGAAGCCCGGACCGAGGTTGGCGCTCGACGCCGCCACGGTCGCGCCACCGGTCAGCCCGGCGGGTAGCAAGACGGTCAACTCCGGGTTCACCCGCCCTTCAGTCCAGCCCCAGGGCGGCGACCACCGCGCCCGGGTCAACCGGGATCGCCGTGACGCTCGGCATGTCGCGCAGCGCGGTGTCCGGGTCTTTCAGGCCATGGCCGGTGACGGTGCAGACCACCGTCGAACCGGGCCGCACCCAGCCGTCCTCGACAGCCTTGAGCAGGCCGG
>NZ_JBBATF010000130.1:0-9113 GCF_040398885.1 Mycobacterium sp.
GGAAACGCGATTTCATGGTCCGATCCCAGCACAGGCACGCCGGTCGGCGGCCGATAGGCTGGCGCGGTGCGTCCCGCCCTGACCGACTATCAGCACCTGGCCAGCGGAAAAGTGCGTGAGCTCTACCGCATCGACGACGACCACCTGCTGTTCGTCGCCACCGACCGAATCTCGGCGTTCGACTTCATCCTGGACACCCCCGTCCCGGACAAGGGCCGAATCCTCACCGCGATGAGCGTCTTCTTCTTCGACCTGGTCGACTCGCCGAATCACCTGGCCGGTCCGCCGGATGACCCCCGTATCCCCGCCGAGGTGCTCGGCCGCGCGTTGGTGGTCCGCCGGCTCGACATGGTTCCGGTGGAATGCGTCGCCCGCGGCTACCTCACCGGCTCGGGCCTGCTGGACTACCAGCGGACGGGCGCGGTCTGCGGTATCGAACTCCCGCCGGGACTCGTGGAGGCCAGCAGGTTCGACCAGCCGCTGTTCACCCCGGCGACGAAAGCCGAAGCCGGCGCGCACGACGAGAACATCTCCTTCGAGCGGGTGGAGGAGATGATCGGCGCCGAGCGGGCCGGGCAGTTGCGGGAGGCGACCCTGAACACCTACCGCCAAGCCGCCCAACACGCACTGTCGAAGGGGATCATCATCGCCGACACCAAATTCGAGTTCGGCGTGGACGATTCGGGCCGACTCGTCCTGGCCGACGAGGTCTTCACCCCGGACTCCTCACGCTACTGGCCGGCCGACGGCTACACCGAGGGCCGGGTGCAGCCCAGCTTCGACAAGCAGTTCGTCCGCAACTGGCTCACCGGGCCGGAGTCCGGATGGGACCGGCACGGCACAGAGCCGCCACCGCCGCTGCCTGCCGCCGTCGTCGATGCGACCCGCGCCCGCTATATCGAGGCCTACGAACGCATTTCGGGTCTGCGCTTCGCCGACTGGATCGGGGCCGGCGCGTGACCGCCCCGGTTCCCAAGCGCGTCGAGGCCAGGCGCGTGCACCACGACGACGTTTTCCTCGACCCCTACGAATGGCTGCGCGAGAAGTCCGACCCCGAGGTCGTCGCGCACCTCGAGGCGGAGAACGCGCACGTCGAGGAGGAGACCGCCTACCAGGAGCCGTTACGGCAGAAGATCTTCGACGAGATCAAAGCGCGCACCAAGGAGACCGACCTGTCGGTTCCGCTGCGCCGCGGGAAATGGTGGTACTACGGCCGTAGCTTCGAGGGCAAGCAGTACGGCGTGCACTGCCGATGCCCGATATCCGGGCCGGACGACTGGGATCCGCCGGCTCTCGATGAGCACACGGACATCCCGCAGGAACAGATCCTGATCGACGAGAACGACGAAGCCGACGGCCACGACTACTTCGCCCTGGGTGCGGCCAGCGTCAGCCCGGACGGCGACGTCCTGGCCTACTCGGTGGACACCACCGGCGACGAGCGTTACACCCTGCGGTTCAAGGACTTACGGACCGGCGAGCTCTACCCGGACCGGATCACCGGCATCGCCGCCGGCGTCACGTGGGCGACCGACAGCGCCTGCGTCTATTACACGACCGTCGATGCGGCGTGGCGTCCTGACACCGTGTGGCGCCATCGACTGGGCCGCACCGGCAACGACGAGCAGGTGTTCAACGAGCCGGACGAACGGTTCTGGGTGGGGGTCGGCCGCACCCGCAGCGACGCCTTCATCGTCATCGCCGCCGGATCGGCGATCACCTCCGAGATCCGCGTCGCCGACGCCTCCGACCCGCAAGCCGAGTTCACCACCGTCCTGCCTCGCCGCGACGGCGTCGAGTACATCGTCGACCACGTCGTAGTCGGCGGCCAGGACCGCTTCTTGATCCTGCACAACGACGGGGCGCCGAATTTCACCCTCGTCGAGGCGCCGGTGTCCGATCCCACCGACCAGTTGACCCTCATTCCGGCGCGCGACGACGTGCGCCTGGAGGGCGTCGACGCCTTCGCAGGTCACGTCGTCGTCCACTATCGGCGGGAGGCGCTGCCCCGACTGCAGCTGTGGCCGATCGAGGCCCAGGGCTACGGGACTCCGGCGGAGGTGACCTTCGACTCCGAACTCATGGCCTGCGGGCTCGGTGGGAATCCGAACTGGGACGCGCCGCGCCTCCGGATCGGCGCGACGTCGTTCCTCACCCCGATGCGGATCTACGACATCGACCTGGAGAGCGGGGAGCGGACGCTGCTGCGTGAGCAGCCGGTCCTCGGCGGCTACCGGCGCGAGGACTATGTGGAGCGCCGAGACTGGGCACTCGCCGAGGACGGAACCCGGATCCCGATCTCGCTGATGTACCGCAAGGACGCCGAGTTTCCCGTTCCCACCGTGCTTTACGGCTACGGGGCTTACGAGTCCAGCGAGGATCCGCGGTTCTCCATCGCCCGGCTGTCGCTACTGGATCGCGGTATGATGTTCGCCGTCGCTCATATCCGCGGCGGCGGCGAGATGGGCCGGCTGTGGTACGAGCGCGGCAAACTGCTGGAGAAGAAGAACACCTTCACCGACTTCATCGCCTCCGGCCGACATCTCGTCGACGCCGGGCTGACCCGGCCCCGCAACCTGGTCGCCCTCGGCGGCAGCGCCGGGGGGTTGCTGATGGGCGCGGTGGCCAATATGGCACCCGATCTGTTCGCCGGCATCCTTGCGCAGGTTCCCTTCGTCGACCCGCTCACCACGATCCTCGACCCGTCGCTGCCGTTGACGGTGACCGAGTGGGACGAGTGGGGCAATCCAATGGAGGACCGCGACGTCTACTTCTACATGAAGTCCTACTCGCCGTACGAGAACATCGGAGCCAGGGATTACCCGGCGATCCTGGCGATGACGTCGCTCAACGACACCCGGGTCCTCTACGTCGAACCGGCGAAATGGGTTGCCGCACTTCGGCATGCGAAGACCGATCCGCATCCGGTGCTGCTGCGCACCCAGATGGCGGCGGGCCACGGCGGTATCAGCGGGCGCTACGAACGCTGGAAGGAGACGGCCTTCCAGTACGCCTGGCTGCTGGCGACCGCCGATCCCGGCCGGTTCGGCAGGGCATCGGACGGCTAGCGACCGGTACCGCCGGCGGTGGTGGCGATGCCGCCGTCGACCGGGATGACGGCGCCGTTCAGGTACGACCCGGCCCGGCTGGCCAGGAACACCGCGATGCCGGCCATATCGTCGTCGCGACCGATCCGGCGCAGGGGCGCCGAAGCCGCGATCGCCTCGCCGAACGCTTCCAGGGTGGCCGCCATCATCTTCGACGGGAACGGCCCCGGTGCGATGGCGTTGACGGTGATGTGCTGTGGCCCAAGCTCTTTGGCCAGCACCCGGGTCAGCTGGTGGATGGCGGCCTTGCTGGCCGAGTATGAGTAGGTGGGCATCGGGCTGACCTGGATGCCGTCGATGCTGCCGATGTTGATGATCCGGGCCGGATCGTCCTGGCTGCCGGCCTTGCGCAGTGCGGGCAGCAGTTCCTGGACCATCCAGAACGGCGACTTGACGTTGAGGTCGAGCACCCGGTCCCAGGCCGCGGCGGGAAAGCTCTCCAGCGACTCGCCCCAGGTCGCGCCGGCATTGTTCACCAGGATGTCCAGCGAATCGGTTCGGGCCAGAACGTCGGCGGCAAGTCGCTCGCACTCGTCCCGGCGCGCCAGATCGGCGGGCACCCCGCGGACCTCACCGAACTCCGAGAGCACCGCGACGGCCTCGTCGCAGGCGTCGGCCTTGCGCGAACTGATCACCACCGACGCGCCGGCCTGCAGCAGACCGCGGGCGATCATCAGGCCGATGCCCCGGGTGCCGCCGGTGACCAGCGCGGTCTTGCCGCCCAGCCCGAACAGTCGTTCCAGATCCGCTGCGCTCATCGTGAAAACCGTACCGAATTCTCCTCGGGCAGCACCCGGAAGTCGGTGTCGGTCATCTCGGTGAGACGGCCGTAGAAGATCGGAAGCGCCTGCGCCGCGATGATGCCCTGATGGATCGGCACCGCGTGACGGGGTGTGACCGCGCGCAGATAGTCGACGGCTTCGGAGATCTTCATCCACGGCGCGGCCGCCGGGGTGGCCAGCACCTCCACCTCCTCGCCGGGTACGAAGAGCGCGTCACCGGGATGCATGAGCCGGGCGGGATGTTCGGCATCCCCGACGAGATAGGAGATGTTGTCGATCACCGGGATCTCCGGATGGATGACCGCATGGCGGCCCCCGGCGCCACGGATCGTCAGGCCGTCGACGGTGAGTACGTCACCGGCATGCACCGCCCGCCAGTCCCCGCCGAGCATCGCCGCGGTCTGCGGGTCTGCGTACAAGGCCGCCTGCGGGTTGGCCTCAAGCAGTGCGGGAAGCCGTTGCGGGTCGGCGTGGTCGGGATGCTGGTGGGTGATCAGGATCGCCGAGAGTCCGGTGATGCCCTCGAAACCGTGCGAGAAGTTGCCGGGATCGAACAGCAACCGCGCACCACCACCGGCGACACTGAATTCCGCGAGCAGGCATGAATGACCGAAATGCGTCAATTCCATGAATACGATTGTGCTCGCTCACAGGAGGCTGCGGATGCGGATGGTCCTCGCAACAGTGGTGGTGGCCTCCTGCATCGCCGCGGCCCCGCCGGTTTCGGCCGAACCGGCCGGCACCTGCCCGCCAGCCTGTAACCGGATCCCGGACACCGCGTGGATCGCACCGTCGGCCATCCCGCTGCAGTCCACCTACTCCTGGCCGGCGTTGGCCGGGCTGGCGGTGACGGCGAGGGCGCCCCGGTTGAAGCTCGAGGAGGTGTGCGGCAGCCCTGTGATCCCCGATGATCCCCGCCGCTTCGCCATCGCCGAACGCGCGGAGGTCTCGAATCCCGCCGGTCAGTGGCAGCTGCATGCCCAGGTGTTGCACTGGCCGGGGGAGACCTGGTGGGCCGGGCGGCTCGCCCAGGAGACGCTGCAGGCCGCGGTCGCGGCGCTCAAAGCCTGTCAGTCCACCAACCCCACCGCCTCCGCCTCGCTCGTCGTCGACCAGCCGGACCGGGTGGCGGCGGCCATCAGCGGTCCGGTGGTCCTGCACGAGTACCTGCTGGCCGATCCGGTCAACAGCACCGTCACCGAACTCGCGCTGTGGTCCCGGGCGCCGGCCCGGACTCCGTGGCCCGCGGTGACCGACACCGACGTCCTCGATGCGCTGGGCGCGCCGCTGTGCACCGCCTACATCGGCTCCTGTCCCTAGACCGCCGGTAGGATCAGCGGCGCACCAACCGTCGACATAAGGAGCCTGCGTGCCCCGGGTAGTTGTGACCGTGATGCCGAAGGCCGAGATCCTCGACCCCCAGGGCCAGGCCATCGTCGGGGCGCTCGGCAGGCTCGGCCATCCCGGAATCGCCGAGGTCCGGCAGGGCAAACGTTTCGAGTTGGAGGTCGACGACACGGTGACCGACGACGAACTGGCCGAGATCGCCGAATCGCTGCTGGCCAACACGGTAATCGAAGACTGGGCCGTCACCCGGGACCCGGCATGACCGGCCAACGGGAAGCCGAAGGCGGATCGCGCATCAGCGCCCGGGTCGGGGTCATCACCTTCCCCGGGACCCTCGACGACGTCGACGCCGCCCGCGCGGTCCGACTGGCGGGAGCCGAGGCGGTGAGCCTGTGGCACGGCGACCACGACCTCAAAGGTGTCGACGCCGTCGTGGTGCCCGGCGGCTTCTCCTACGGCGACTACCTGCGCTGCGGTGCGATCGCGAAGTTCGCGCCGGTCATGACCGAGGTCATCGCAGCCGCCGGTCGGGGTATGCCGGTGTTGGGCATCTGCAACGGTTTTCAGATCCTCTGCGAGGCGGGTCTGCTGCCCGGGGCGCTGGCCCGTAACGCGGGCCTGCACTTCATCTGCCGCGACGTCTGGCTGAAGGTCGACTCGGTCACCAGCGCGTGGACCTCCCGCTACGAATGGGGCGCCGAACTGCTGGTGCCGCTGAAGTCCGGCGAAGGCCGTTACGTCGCAAGCGAATCGGTGCTCGACGAACTGGAGGGCGAGGGGCGAGTGGTGTTCCGGTACGCCGACAACCCGAACGGGTCGATGCGCGACATCGCCGGTGTCGCTTCGGCCAACGGCCGCGTGGTCGGCCTGATGCCGCACCCAGAGCACGCCACCGAGCCGTTGACCGGGCCGTCCGACGACGGGTTGGGGCTGTTCTACTCGGCGCTGGACGCGGTCCTCGTTTAGGCGGTCCGATTCGTCAGAACGGCGGCGGCCGGTTCCGCTCGGCGACGTGAGCGTCATTGAGCGCACGCTCGCAGGTGATGCGCCGGGCACGGTCGGCCGCGCGGGTTCGCCGCCTGGTCGGCATCATCAGCCCGCGGTCGTGTTCCGGGGCGGACAGCTCCGGCAGCGTCGCGGTCGTGGTGTTCCATCGGGGGAACAGCAGCCGGCTGCCAGGGCGGGTCGTGTACGTCTGCCCGGTCGGCGAGGTCCACACGATCGTGCCGTCGGGATACTGCACATCGCTCCAGCCGTCCGGACCCGTCCAAAAGGTCTTGAGCAGGTGGTGTTTTCGGCACTCCGCGCGGAGATTGGACGGATGCGTCGGCCCGAAGGGCCATGGGATCGCATGGTCGATGTCGCAGAACTCGGCCGGCCTGTCGCAGTTGGGAAAACGGCAGGTGAGGTCGCGGAGACGGATGAATTCGTCCAGCGCGGTCGACGGCCGGTACTGCGGTTCGGCGGCGTCCGGCGGCCGACGCAGGTGGCGCACCCTGGCGCCGGATCGAATCAACGCCGCGAGTAGCGGTGTCGGCACCACACCGCCGCCGACGAGTGCCGCCGACCCCGGTGCCGATGACACTGGATCCTCGGCGTTGGCAGGCTCGCCGGACATCTGCGGATCCGGTTCGGCGGTAAGGCAGTCCTCGTCCGCCAGCACGTGGATGACCACGCCGGCGGCGCGGCCGTCGGTCGCTGCGGCCGGGCAGCCCTCGTTGTCGCACTGGCAGTGCAGGTGCTGAGAGCCAGCGGCCAAAGCGCCGAGCGCGTCGGCGCGGCGCTGGGCGATGGTGCGGGGATCGTCGTCGCAGACGCCGTGGGCCATCTCGGTGAGCCGGCGCTCAAGCACGGCGGCATCTGTGGCCAACAGCCGTCCCCACAGTGACGCGGTGCCGCTCTCGTGGTTGGACGCCCCGATGGACACGTCTCGGCTGCGGGCACTGGCGCGGGTGCGCCGCAGGGCGGCTGGGTCGATCCGGTCCACCCAGACATCGATCGCCTGTTCCAGCTTGTACTGCGAGAGCGCATCCCAGCCGCCGGCTTCTTCCGCCAGCGCCTGGTCGAGTCGGGCCTTGGTCTCGCCGTCGGTGACCAGAGCCGTTCGCCATGTGACCGCATCGACCACACGGGCGCTCAGGCGCCCGGCGAGGAAAAGCGCCGCTATCGCGGGCAGACCGGTGATCGACATGGCCAGATCCATTTGCCTCGACGCGCGGGAGTGGCTGACGCCGAGCACTGCGGACACCTCGGCGGCCGCGGAATCCCAGTCGTCGCAGGCCCAGTCCGCACGTTCTCCTTCCGCGCAGCGACGGCGGGTCAGTTCCGCGACAGCGGCGAGTTTGTGCGCCGCGGCGGCCGACTCGGCGGCGTTCCACTCGCCGATGGCAGCCACCACGGCGGCGTCATCGGCCCCGCTGAACATCTGGTCGAACATAGGTTCGATTCTGTCACGCCCGTCCGACGGAATTGCGCCGACAGTAAGCCCGGCAGACCGGTCCGCGTCGGCAATGATGATCACCATGTCCACACGAGCCGGCGCACAAGGCCTGTGCGAGTTCATCGACGCCTCGCCCTCGCCGTTCCACGTCTGCGCCACGGTGGCCGAACGCCTGGGCGAGGCCGGTTACACCGAACTTTCCGAGACCGACCGCTGGGACGGCGCGGCGGCGGGCCGGTTCTTCACGGTGCGGGCCGGGTCGCTGATCGCCTGGCAGTCCGGGGCGTGGCAGAGCCCGACGCCCATGCCGTTCCGGATCGTCGCCGGTCACACCGACAGCCCCAACCTGCGGGTCAAGCAGCACCCCGACCTGGCGGTGGCCGGCTGGCAGGTGGTGGCGCTGCAGCCCTACGGCGGGGCGTGGCTGAACTCGTGGCTGGACCGCGATCTGGGCCTGAGCGGTCGAATCTCGTTGCGGGACAAGGGCGGCCGGCTTGAGCACCGGCTGGTCCGATTCGACGAGCCGTTGCTGCGGGTGCCGCAACTGGCCATCCACCTGGCCGAGGACCGCAACAGTGTGGCCCTCAGTCCGCAACGGCACGTCAATGCGGTCTGGGGTGCCGGCGAGCGGCCCCGGTCGCTGCACCAGTGGGTCGCGCGGCGGGCCGGGATCGCACCCGAGGATCTGTTGTCCGCCGATCTGATGACGCACGTCCTGGAACCGTCCCGGCTGATCGGCGCGGACGAGGATCTCGTCAGCGCACCGCGCCTGGACAACCAGGGCACCTGCTACGCGGGCCTGGAGGCGCTGTTGGACGCCGATCCCGGGGATCACGTCCAAGTCCTGGCACTGTTCGACCACGAGGAGGTCGGCTCCACGTCCGACCACGGCGCCCAGTCGGAGTTCCTGCTGACCGCCCTCGAGCGCATCGTGCTGGCGGCCGGCGGGGACCGCGAGGACTTCCTGCGGTTGACGACGGCCTCGATGGTCGCCTCCGGCGACATGGCGCACGCCACCCACCCCAACTACCCGGAGCGCCACGAACCCGGGCATCTGATCCGTGTCAACGGCGGACCGGTGCTCAAGGTCCAGCCGAACCTGCGCTACGCCACGGACGGCAGGACCGCGGCGGCATTCGAACTGGCCTGCCGCCAGGCCGGGGTCCCGTTGCAGCGCTATGAGCATCGCGCCGACCTGCCGTGCGGGTCCACCATCGGGCCGATGACCGCGGCGCGCACCGGTATCCCCACCGTCGACGTCGGCGCACCGCAACTGGCGATGCACTCGGCCCGCGAACTGATGGGCGCGGCCGACGTACCGGCCTACAGCGCTGCGCTGCAGGCGTTTCTGGAGCCCCGATGAGCCTGCGCGTCGAGATGATCACCGTTGATTGCACCGATCCGCGGCGGCTGGCGCAGTGGTGGGCCGAGGTGGTC
>NZ_JBBATF010000131.1:0-9058 GCF_040398885.1 Mycobacterium sp.
GCTTTCGGCGGGGCCGCGGCCAGCAGGGTGACCGGTTCCGCGGGACCGCCGAAGTCGACGCCCGGCCCGCCGGGGATCTGCGCTGAGGACGCTCCGAGGACGACCGTCGCGACCGCCGCCGCGCCGCCGGTGATCAGCACCGACGTACGACGTCGCATGACCTCTCCTCGGTTCGGCGAGCACCTCTGCGTGGGGTTCCCCGGCGGAACCCCGAATGGACCAGGGTAGCCACCCTCTTTCTACACCGCTTGATTCCTCCGCCGCGGCATGTCGGGACACCGGCGG
Source organism: Mycobacterium sp. (assembly GCF_040398885.1). Classification (GTDB taxonomy): domain Bacteria; phylum Actinomycetota; class Actinomycetes; order Mycobacteriales; family Mycobacteriaceae; genus Mycobacterium. The sequence continues at coordinate 286 of NZ_JBBATF010000131.1, forward strand.
GTCGGGCGATTTCGCCCCCCGCGGCACGTCTGGCACAATACGAGTAGTTGACCGCGCGGGCCTTCGCCTGCTGCGACAGACATCCGACCACCGCACTCGGCGATGTCGGGCGCACCTGCCCACGACTACCGCCGTGGCCCGACCGCAAGGAACATCAGGAGATGAACACTCTCGACTTCGTCGACCAGGCGTCGCTGCGCGACGACATCCCTGCCTTCGGACCCGGTGACACCGTCAACGTCCACGTCAAGGTCATCGAGGGCAACAAGCAGCGTATCCAGGTCTTCAAGGGTGTGGTGCTGCGACGGTCCGGCGGCGGCATCCGCGAGACCTTCACCGTGCGCAAGGAAAGCTACGGCGTAGGCGTCGAGCGGACGTTCCCGGTGCACTCGCCCAACATCGACCGCATCGAGCTGCTAACCCGCGGCGCCGTGCGTCGGGCCAAGCTCTACTACCTGCGTGAACTGCGGGGCAAGAAGGCCAAGATCAAGGAGAAGCGCTGAGCTTCGACACGCGGGCCGCAGAAGCGCTGAGCTTCGACTTCCTTTCCGCCAGCGAGGCTTCTGGTCCCCCGATCGCTACGCTGATCTCGTGACCGTCACCCCCGACCCGGCCGATTCCACATCCGAGGACCTCCAGGGGGCCGCTCCGGCAAAGCCGGAGAAGAAGCGGTCGGCGCTGCGTGAGGGCGCGATCCTGGTAGGCACGGCGGTCCTGCTGTATTACGTGATGCTCACCTTCGTGGCGCGTCCCTACCTGATCCCCTCGGAGTCGATGGAGCCCACACTGCACGGCTGCAAGGGCTGTGTGGGGGATCGGATCATGGTCGAGAAGATCAGTTACCGGTTCGGCGAGCCCGAACCCGGTGACGTCGTCGTGTTCAAGGGCCCGCCGAACTGGAACGTCGGGTACAAGTCCATCCGCTCCGACAACGTCGCCTTGCGGTGGGTGCAGAACGCCCTGTCGTTCATCGGCTTCGTTCCGCCGGACGAGAACGATCTGGTCAAGCGGATCATCGCGGTGGGCGGCCAGACCGTGCAGTGTCGCGCCGACACCGGTCTGACCGTTGACGGCAAGCCGCTCAACGAGCCCTACCTGAACGCGCCGACCATGATGGCCGATCCGGTGGTGTACCCCTGCCTGGGCAACGAGTTCGGGCCGGTGAGGGTGCCCGACAACCGGCTGTGGGTGATGGGAGACAACCGCACCCATTCCGCGGACTCGCGGGCGCACTGCACCAGCGCCCCCGCCGAGGCGCAGAAGGGCATCCTGTGCACCGGGGATCCCGTCTCCGGAACGGTGCCGGTCGACAACGTCATCGGTAAGGCGCAGTTCATCGCATGGCCGCCGACGCGCTGGGGTGGGGTCTCGTCGCACGACCCGCAGCAGGGCTGAATGACGGCCAGGAGAGCGGCCGTGACGTGGCCTCCGCGCACGGTCATCCGCCGCTCGGGTCTGCGGACCCTGGAGTCGGCGCTCTACCGCAGCGGGCTGGGCCCGGTGGCCGGCGTCGATGAAGTCGGCCGCGGGGCCTGCGCGGGGCCCCTCGTCGTCGCCTCGTGTGTCCTGGGGCCCAACCGGTTTGACAGTCTCGCTGCCCTCGACGACTCCAAGAAGCTCACCGAGAAGGTCCGCGAGCAACTCTTTCCGCTGATCCGCCGCTACGCGCTGGCATATCACGTGGTCTACATCCCCACCGCCGAGGTGGACCGCCGCGGTGTCCACGCGGCCAATATCGAAGGCATGCGCCGTGCTGTCGCCGGGCTGCCGGAGCGGCCCGGGTACGTCCTCTCCGACGGTTTCCGGGTGCCCGGGCTGCCGATGCCGTCGTTGCCGGTGGTCGGTGGGGACGCGGCGGCGGCCTGTATCGCCGCGGCCAGTGTGCTGGCCAAGGTCTGCCGCGACCGACTGATGGCGGCCATGGACTCCGAGCACCCCGGGTACGGATTCGCCGAGCACAAGGGGTACAACACCCCGGCGCACGGGGCGGCCCTGGCCGAGCACGGGCCGTGCCCGCAACACCGCCGGTCGTTCATCAATGTCCGTCGGGTGAGCGGGGCGGCCGGCAGTGAACTGGTGGCGGAATTCACTGCGACGGCGCGCGGAGCGCAGGGGTAGGACAAGATGGAACCAACACACACCGACCATGAACCGCAAGGACCGCTGAGCTGATGAGTGCCGAGGATCTCGAGAAGTACGAAACCGAGATGGAACTCTCGCTCTACCGGGAGTACAAGGACATCGTCGGGCAGTTCAGCTATGTCGTGGAGACCGAGCGCCGCTTCTACCTGGCCAACAGCGTCGAACTGGTGCCCCGCAACAGCGAGGGCGAGGTTTATTTCGAGCTGCGACTGGCCGACGCCTGGGTCTGGGACATGTATCGGCCGGCCCGCTTCGTCAAGAAGGTGCGGGTGATCACCTTCAAGGACGTCAATATCGAAGAGGTCGAGAAGCCGGAGTTGCGACTGCCGGAGTGACGTCGGCGGCGGTGGCGGCCGACGTCATCGGCGGTCCGCAAGGCTGTGCACGGAAGCGGCGCTGGGGATAACTGCCTCCTGCCAGGCCTCCTCGGGCGATTCCCGTCGGCCTCCCGGCCCACCCTGGGGCCGTGACGACATTGACCCGACAGGAACTCGGTGCGCTGGGCGAGCAGGTGGCCGTCGATCATCTGCTCGCACTGGGGACGCGGATCGTGCAGCGCAATTGGCGCTGCCGCTACGGCGAACTGGACGTGATCGCCGCCGACGACGACACCGTGGTGTTCGTCGAGGTGAAGACCCGGACCGGGGACGGCTTCGGCGGTCTGGAGCATGCGGTCACCCCGCGCAAGCTGAGCCGCATCCGTCGGCTGGCTGGAATCTGGCTGGCCGGCCAGGACGTCCGTTGGGCCGGCCTGAGGATCGACGTGATCGGGGTGCGCATCGGCCGGACCCCGGCGCCCGAGGTCCTCCACCTGCGGGGAGTCGGCTGATGGCACTGGGCCGGGCCTTCTCGGTCGCGGTGCGCGGCCTGGACGGTCAGATCGTCGAGATCGAGGCCGACATCAGTTCCGGGTTGCCGGGTGTGCATCTGGTCGGACTACCGGATGCCGCGCTGCAGGAGTCCCGGGACCGCGTCCGGGCGGCGATCACCAACTGCGGCCAGACCTGGCCGACGTCCCGGTTGACGCTGGCCCTGTCGCCGGCCACGCTGCCCAAGACCGGGTCGCTGTACGACATCGCCCTGGCCTGCGCCGTACTGTCCGCCGCGGGCAAGAAGCCCTGGCATCGCCTCGAAAAGACGGTTCTTTTGGGTGAATTGGCCCTCGACGGCCGGGTCCGCCCGGTTCAGGGCGTGCTGCCGGCGGTCCTCGCGGCACAGCGGCAGGGTTGGCCGGCCGTCGTGGTCCCGGTTGAGAACCTCTCCGAAGCCAGCCTGGTCGACGGTATCGAGGTGCACGGCGTTCAGGCCCTGGGGCAACTGCTCCGTTGGCTGGAGTCCGGTACCGGTTTGGACGGCCGGGTCGAGGATCCCGCCACCCACACCGACCCGGTGGCCGACATCGGCGATGTCATCGGGCAGGCACAGGCCCGGTTCGCCGTCGAGGTCGCCGCCGCCGGGGCCCACCATCTCATGCTGACCGGCCCGCCAGGTGTCGGCAAAACCATGCTCGCGCAACGACTTCCGGGTCTGCTACCAGACCTGACCGGCGGCGAGGCACTCGAGGTCACGGCCATCCATTCCGTCGCGGGACTGCTTTCCAATAGGACGCCGCTGATAACCCGGCCGCCTTTCATCGCCCCCCACCACTCGTCCAGTGTGGCCGCGCTCGTCGGCGGGGGCTCCGGGCTGGCCAGACCGGGTGCGATAAGCCGGGCGCACCGCGGGGTGCTGTTCCTCGACGAATGCGCCGAGATCCGGCTCAGTGCCCTTGAAGCCCTGCGAACTCCGTTGGAGGACGGCGAAATACGCCTCGCCCGACGCGACGGCGTGGTTGCCTACCCGGCCCGCTTTCAGTTGGTGCTCGCCGCCAACCCGTGCCCTTGCGCGCGGACCGATCCGCGCGACTGCGTCTGCACAGCGCAGGACAAACGCCGCTACCTGGGCAAGCTTTCCGGTCCACTGCTGGACCGGGTGGACCTGCAGGTGCAGATGCACATGGTGCGCGCCGGTGCGTTCGCCTCCGATGAGTCCGAACACAGCGCCACTGTCCGGGCCAGGGTGGCGCAGGCCCGGGCGGCGGCCGCCGAGCGTTGGAGCCCTTACGGATTCAGCACCAACGCCGAAGTGACCGGAACGGTACTGCGCAGGGGGTTCCGCCTCGGGACGGCTGCGATGGCTCCGCTGAAGACCGCACTGGACCGGGGCGTGCTGAGTATCCGCGGGGTACATCGCGCGACCCGGGTGGCGTGGACTCTTGCCGACCTTGCCGGACGCACCGTGCCCGGCCGTGACGACGTCTCCGTCGCCCTGAGCTTTCGGCGACCGGAGATCAAACCATGACCGATGCGGTGCAGACACGCGCCTGGGCCTATCTGTCCAGGGTGGCCGAAGTGCCCTGTGCCGGGCTCGCCGAACTGGTCAAGCGGGTCGGTGCGGTGGAGGCGACCGAGCGGATACGTCGCGGCGAGGTGGATCAGGGGTTGGCCCAGCGAACCGAGGCGCGGCGCGACATCGATTGCGCTGCAGAGGATCTCGAGCTTCTCCGCCGGCGTGGCGGGCGACTGGTCACCCCGGACGACAGCGAGTGGCCGCTGCTGTCGCTGGCTGCGTTCGCCGGTGTGCCGGTGCGGGACAAACCAGAGGGCCGCGCACCGTTGGCGCTGTGGGTCATCGGCCCACTGCGACTCGATGAGGTGGCCCAACGGTCCGCCGCGATCGTCGGTACCCGGGCCTGCACCGCCTACGGCGAGCATGTCGCGGCGGATATCTCCACCGGCCTGGCCGACGAGGATGTGGTTATCGTGTCCGGCGGCGCCTACGGAATCGACGGTGCCGCCCACCGCGCCGCACTGGCCGCCGACGGGATGACGGTGGCGGTGCTGGCCGGGGGAGTCGACGTGCTGTACCCGGCAGGGCACTCGGCACTGTTGCACCGGGTCGCGCGCCACGGCCTGCTGGTCAGCGAGTACCCGCCCGGAGTGCGTCCGGCCCGGCACCGCTTCCTGACCCGCAACCGGCTCGTCGCCGCACTCTCCGGAGCGACGGTGGTGGTGGAGGCGGGCTTGCGCAGCGGAACGGCCAGCACTGCGGCGTGGGCACGTGCGCTGGGCCGGGTGGTCTGCGCGGTGCCGGGTCCGGTCACCTCCGCGGCATCGACCGGCTGTCACGTTCTGCTGCGCGGCGGCGCCGAGTTGGTCACCCGTGCGGAGGAGGTCCTCGAGTTGATCGGCCGGTCAGGTGAATTCGCCGAGGAACCCGACCGGCCGTCCAGTCCGCTGGATGCGCTGAGTGAGCGCGAACGCGTGGTGTACGAGGCGCTGCCCGGGCGCGGTGCGCGGACCACCGAGGAAATCGCCGTGGCTTCCGGCCTGCCGCCGGAGAGCGTTTTGGGACCGCTGGCACTGTTGGAGATCGGCGGCCTCGTTCAGCGTGACGAGGGGAGGTGGAGGCTGGCCCGTGCATCGGCGCGGTGACGCTCGCGCCCTTAGGATTCCGGGGTGGGCAGCCCCGATCATCCGTCGCTCCAGCGCCGACTCGGCGTCGGGGACGCGGTGGTGATCGGCTTGGGGTCGATGATCGGCGCGGGAGTCTTCGTGGTCTTCGGCCCGGCCGCGGCCGCCGCGGGTTCGGGCCTTCTGATCGGCCTGGCCGCTGCGGCGGTGGTGGCCTATTGCAATGCCAACTCCTCGGCGCGACTGGCGGTGATGTACCCGCAGTCCGGTGGCACCTATGTCTACGGCCGCGAACGACTCGGCGAGTTCTGGGGTTACCTGGCGGGTTGGAGTTTCGTGGTCGGCAAGATGGCCTCCTGCGCGGCGATGGCGCTGACGGTCGGACTGTACGTCTGGCCGGCTTACGCCCACCCGATCGCGGTGGCGGTCGTGGCCGCCCTGACGGCGGTGAACTACCGCGGCATCCGGAAGTCGGCGCTGTTGACCAGGGCCATCGTCGCGGCGGTGCTCGCCGTGCTGGCCGGGGTGGTGGCGGCGGTCCTGATCAGCGGCCGCGTCGACCCGGGGCGGATCACCCTCGTCGGCGGCACCGCGGGCGGGGTGCTGCAGGCCGCCGGCCTGTTGTTCTTCGCCTTCGCCGGTTACGCACGCATCGCGACCCTGGGCGAGGAGGTGCGCGATCCGGCCCGCACCATCCCTCGTGCCATCGGGCTCTCGCTCGCCATCACGCTCACGGTGTACGCGGTTCTGGCAGTGATGTTGCTGGCCGTCCTGGGGCCCGGATTGCCCACCGCTGCAGCGCCGTTGGCGGATGCGGTCCGGGTTTCGGGGCCCACCTGGCTGGAACCGGTGGTCAGGGCCGGCGCAGCGGTGGCGGCGTTGGGATCGCTGCTGTCGCTGATTCTGGGTGTCTCGCGCACCGGTCTGGCGATGGCCCGTGACGGTCATCTTCCCGCGGCCCTCGCCGCGGTGCACCCCCGGTTCTCGGTACCGCACCGGGCGGAGGTCGCCGTCGGAGTCGTGGTCGCCGTGGTGGCCGCACTGGCCGACGTCCGGTCAGCGATCGGGTTCTCGTCATTCGCCGTGCTGGTGTACTACGCGATCGCCAACGCCTCGGCCGCGACCCTGCCGGGCCGCCGGGTGATCCCCGCGGTCGGTCTGGCCGGTTGCCTCCTGCTGGCGGTGTGCCTGCCGTTGGGCTCGGTGCTCGTCGGGTCGGCGGTGCTGGCCGCCGGCGCGGTGGTGTACGCCTTGGCGCGGTCGGGCAATCCCGCACATAGGTGGTGGCCAAACGTCTGGCGTCGGTGACCGCCGCCGGCCGACACGCCCGCACCGGATCGCTCGCGCCGACCTCGACGTCTGCCACCGTGGGGGAGTGGACGCTCCGAACCGACATGCGGCCGTCCTCGAGGAGTACGCCGAGCATCTCGCCCTGGAACGCGGCCGTTCCGAGCACACCCGCCGCGCCTACCTGACCGACCTGCGGTCGCTGTTCGCCTTCCTCGGGGAACGCGCGCCCGGCGCCGGACTGGACGCGCTGAGTCTGCCGATGCTGCGGGCGTGGCTGGCGGCCCAGGCCGCCGGCGGGGCGGCCCGCACCACGCTGGCCCGGCGCACCTCGGCGGTGAAGACGTTCACCGCCTGGGCCACCCGCCGCGGCCTGCTGTCGGTCGACCCCGCCACCCGGTTGCAGGTGCCGAAGGCCCACCGGACCCTGCCGTCGGTGCTGCGGCAGGACCAGGCGCTGGCGGCGATGGCCGCCGCCGAGCGCGGAGCCGAGGAACGTCACCCGTTGGCGCTGCGTGACAAGCTGATCGTGGAACTGCTGTACGCCACCGGGATCCGGGTCGGCGAGTTGTGCGGTCTGGACATCGACGACGTCGACACCGGCCGGCGGCTGCTGCGGGTGCTCGGCAAGGGCGACAAGCAGCGCACCGTCCCGTTCGGCCGCCCCGCGCTGGCCGCGCTGACCGACTGGCTCACCGAGGGCCGGCCGGCCCTGGCCACCTCCGAGTCCGGGCCCGCCCTGCTGCTCGGCCCGCGCGGGCGGCGGTTGGATCCCCGGCAGGCCCGCACCGTGGTGCACCAGACCATGTCGGCCGTCGACGGCGCCCCCGACATCGGCCCGCACGGCCTGCGGCACAGCGCCGCCACCCACCTTCTCGAAGGCGGTGCGGACCTGCGGGTGGTCCAGGAACTCCTCGGTCACTCGACGCTGGCCACCACCCAGCTCTACACCCACGTCACGGTGGCCCGGTTGCGGGCGGTCCACGACCAGGCCCACCCCCGGGCCTAAAGTTCCCGGTGGGTTTGAGCCGCACCGGCGTGGCGGCCAGCAGGCCCAGCGGGTCGACGTACCGCGCCCGGGAAGCCGGCCCCCAATAGGCTCCCCAGTGCAGGCATGCCGGTGCCGGGCAGCCGCTGTGCCCGGCCGTCAGGCGCCCCAGCGGGCTCCCCGCGTCCACCCGCCGGCCGACCCGCACCGCCGCCTGAACCGGCTCGTAACTGGTGCGGAGACCGCCGTCATGCTGGATCGAGACCACCGGCCGGCCCGCCACCAGGCCGGCGAACATCACCGTGCCCGCCCCGGCGGCGTACACCGGCTGGCCTGGCGCCCCGGCCAGGTCGACGCCGCGGTGTCCGCGTTGCCAGTCCGGCGTCGGCGCGTCGAACCCGCGGGTCACCGCAGGAACGGCCGGGCGCAGCGGCCACTGCAGCCGCACATCGTCGGCCCAGCAGGCCGGGGCGAACACCAGCAACCCGGCCACCGCCGCCACGACACGCATCCGACCAGTTCAGCGGTACGGACCCCGGCCACGTCCTCGGGCGGCCGCCGATTGGGGATCAGCGGGGCGCTGTGTGTAAACTCAGGCCTGCAATTCGCGCACGCGCGGATTGACTCCGCGCGTCTGTATGCCTTGTTGCCGAGTCAACATTCGCCGCACGTGCCGGTTGGTCCCGTCCAGGCGGGTCGGCTTGTGCGCAGACGCCAGGGTCCGGCGTCACCCGTCGCCGGACGGCAACCGACAACACAATGAGGACCTGGCTGACTATGGCCGTTATAACCATGAAGCAGCTGCTTGACAGCGGCACCCACTTCGGGCACCAGACCCGTCGCTGGAACCCCAAGATGAAGCGGTTCATCTTCACCGACCGCAACGGCATCTACATCATCGACC
>NZ_JBBATF010000132.1:0-9042 GCF_040398885.1 Mycobacterium sp.
TTCTTCGGATGGTCCTTGGTCCAGATGCGCTGGGCGCCCCAGACGACGTGCGGGATTATCGGGACGTCCGCAGCGATCGCCATCCGGGCCGCGCCGGACTTGAACTCCTTGAGTTCGAAGCTGCGGCTGATGGTGGCCTCCGGGTACACCCCCACCAGTTCACCGGCCTCGAGGGCCCGCACCGCGGCGTCGTACGACGCGGCGCCGCTGGACCGGTCGACCGGGATGTGATGCATCGCCCGCATGAGGGGCCCGGTCACCTTGTGGTCGAACACCTCCTGCTTGGCCATGAACCGCACCAGGCGCGGCGGCCGGTGCCGGGAGAACGGCAAGCCGGCGAAGGTGAAGTCCAGGTAGCCGGTGTGGTTGATGGCCACCACCGCGGCGCCGGTGGCGGGCAGGTTCTCCATCCCGGTGATGGTGAACTTCAGGCCCTGCGCGCGCCAAAGCATTCGGACACCCGCGATGACTGTGCCGTATGCCGGTTCCACGGGCTCCACCCTACCGGGAGGCGGTTAAGCTCATGGGGCGTCTGCGTCACTCTCGGGAAGGGGATTCATGCAGGTCACCAGCATCGGACACGCGGGGTTCCGGATCGACACCCAGGCGGGAAGCGTCCTGTGCGACCCGTGGCTCAACCCCGCCTACTTCGGTTCGTGGTTCGTCTTCCCCGACAACCGCGGACTGGATTGGGACGCCCTGGGAGACTGCGACTACCTGTACATCTCGCATCTGCACTCCGACCACTTCGATCCCCGGCTGCTGAGGGACCACGTCAACAAGGACGCGGTGGTACTGCTGCCGGACTTCCCGGTCCCGGACCTGAAGCGCGAACTCGACGCGCTGGGTTTCCACCGGTTCTTCGAGACCGAGGACTCGGTCAAGCATCGGGTGACCGGGCCCAAGGGCGAGCTGGACGTGATGATCGTCGCGCTGCGGGCGCCGGCCGACGGCCCGATCGGCGACTCCGGCATCATCGTCTCCGACGGCACCACGACGGTGTTCAACATGAACGACGCCCGGCCGCTGGGCGTGGACATGCTCGCCGAATTCGGCCGCATCGACGTGCACATGCCGCAGTACTCCGGGGCGATCTGGTACCCGATGGTCTACGACATGCCCGAGCGCGCCAAGCAGGCCTTCGCCACCCAGAAGCGCCAGCGCGGGATGGACCGCTGCCGGCAGTACATCGCCGACGTCGGCGCCACCTGGGTGATCCCGTCCGCCGGTCCCCCGTGCTTCCTCGACCCGGAGTTGCGTTTCCTCAACGACGACCACGGCGACCCCGGCAACATCTTCCCCGACCAGATGGTGTTCCTCGACCAGATGCGCCGCAACGGTCACAACGGCGGCCTGTTGATGGTTCCCGGCTCAAAGGCGGATTTCAAAGGCTCACAGCTGATTTCGCTCACCCACCCGCTGTCCGACGCCGAAGTGGAGGCGATCTTCACCACCGGTAAGGCCGACTACATCGCCGCCTACGCCGAACGGATGGCGCCCGTGCTGGCCGCCGAGAAGGCCCGCTGGGCGCCGGCGGCGGGCGAACCGCTCCTGGAGCCGTTGCGCGCCCGATTCGAGCCCATCATGCTGGCCGGCGACCAGATCTGCGACGGCATCGGCTACCCCGTCGAACTCAAGATGGGGCCCGAGACCGTGGTGCTGGACTTCCCGAAACGCACTGTGCGCGAACCCATCGCCGAGGAGAAGTTCCGGTACGGCTTCGAAATCGCACCCGAGTTGGTGCGCACGGTCCTACGCGACGACGAACCGGACTGGGTGAACACCATTTTCCTGTCCACCCGGTTCAAGGCCTGGCGGGTCGGCGGCTACAACGAGTACCTCTACACCTTCTTCAAGTGCCTCACCGGCGAGCGGATCGCCTACGCCGACGGGTGGTTCGCCGAGGCCCACGACGACACCTCCACCGTCACCGTGGACGGCTGGGAGGTGCAGCGCCGGTGCCCGCACCTGAAGGCCGACCTGTCGAAGTTCGGCGTGGTGGAGGGCAGCACCCTGACCTGCAACCTGCACGGCTGGGCCTGGGACCTCAACAGCGGCCGGTGCCTGACCAGCAAGGGACATCCGTTGCGTTGTTCGAAGCTGTGAGCCGACCGCCGAGGCAGTACTACGACGACGGACAGGTCCAACTGGACCGGCGGGCCTTGACGCTGCGTCGCTACCACTTCCCGTCGGGCACAGCGAAAATCATCCCGTTGCGGGCCATCAAGGGCTATCGGGTCGAGCCGCTGGGCCTGCTGACGCAGCGGTTCCGCGTCTGGGGCAGTTCGGACCTGCGCCGCTGGCTTCCCCTGGATGTGCGGCGGCCGCTTCGTTCCACCCTGATCACCCTCGACCTACCGGGCACCTGGCCGAGTCCGGCGTTCACACCGGAGGATCCCGAGGGGTTCCTCGCGGTGTTCACCGAGTTGCTCGACGCTCAGGGCTCCCAGACCAGCTGACGCAATTCGGAGAACTCTTCTCCGGCGGTGTCGTAGACCCGGACGATTCCCTCATCGCCGGGCTGGAGGAATCTGCTCTCGCCGTAACTGGTGTAGCGGGTGGCGCCGATGCCGATCAGAACGTGACCGGGCCTTCCCGCATCCACCAGCAGCGCGCCCACATCCTCCAACGGGGTGTCCGGTGAGCCCTTCTGGTTGGCCAGTCGCTCGACGATCCAGTCCAGCAGCACCTCGCCGTAGTAGGAGTAGCCCAGCAGTGGGCTGTCCACGCCGTACTCGTGATGCGTGCCGTCGGCGGTGCGCAGATGACACAGCAGACGCAAGCCGGCGGTGGGCCCGTCCGGGGTGAGATCGTGCGCCTCGAAGAACTCCGCGGCCACGCCTTTGGACGCCGGGCCCCAATTCTTCTTCTCGCTGATCTTGCGGGCGTTCGGCCGCCGGATGGAGCAGTCGTTGAATGCTCCCAGCGCGAACGGCCGCAGGCAGGCGACGGTGTCGCCGTTCCACACCACCTCGCAGGCCAGCCCGACCTCGGGTTCGATCTGGAGGTTCAGCGGGCCCCCATCATCCGGGCCGTCGCTCGGGACGATCAGCGCGTCGTGGGACAGCGGGAACTCGCCGAGCTGGCCGTCGTAACCGGGGACGTACCAGGGGAAAATGCCTTTGGGCGCATCGACTTTGCTGTCCACTCCGGTGAAATCGGCTGCCTCACCGGCTTGTTCGAGGTGGCCGGCGAAGTTGCCGGCCACCCCGAAGCCGAACCACGTTTTGAGGTCGTCCAGTTCCAGTTCGATCACTTAGGCCAGCACCTCCGTCCCCACGAACGGAACCAGCGCGGCGGGTACCCGCACACTCCCGTCCGGCCGCTGATGATTCTCCAGAATCGCGACGATCCACCGCGTCGTCGCGAGAGTCCCGTTCAGGGTCGCCGCGATCTGCGGCTTGCCGTTCTCGTCGCGGTAGCGGGTGGCCAGCCGCCGGGCCTGGAACGTGGTGCAGTTCGACGTGGAGGTCAGCTCCCGGTAGGCCTGCTGGGTCGGCACCCACGCCTCGCAATCGAATTTGCGCGCCGCCGAGGAGCCGAGATCGCCCGCGGCCACGTCGATCACGCGGTAGGGCACCTCGATCAGTTCGAGCATGCTTCGCTGCCAGGCCAGCAGCCGCTGGTGCTCGGCCTCGGCGTCATCGGGCCGGCAGTAGACGAATGCCTCCACCTTGTCGAACTGATGGACCCGGATGATGCCGCGGGTGTCCTTGCCGTAGCTGCCCGCCTCGCGCCGAAAGCACGACGACCATCCGGCATACCGTTTCGGCCCGGCGGCCAGGTCGAGGATTTCATCGGCGTGGTAGCCGGCGAGCGGGACCTCGGAGGTGCCGACGAGGTAGAGGTCGTCGGCCTGCAGGTGATAGACCTCGTCGGCGTGCGCCCCGAGGAACCCGGTGCCGCTCATCACCTCAGGGCGCACCAGCACCGGCGGGATCATCGGCGTGAAGCCGTTGTCGGTCGCCAGTCGGACCGCCAGTTGCAGCAGACCCAATTGCAGCAGCGCGCCCCGGCCGGTGAGGAAGTAGAACCGCGACCCGGACACCTTGGCGCCGCGTTCCATGTCGATCAGGCCGAGGGACTCGCCGAGTTCCAGGTGGTCTTTGGGATTGTCGATGAACGGGGGCTCGCCGACGACGTCGAGGACGACATAGTCGTCCTCACCGCCGGCCGGCACCGAGGGGACGACGACATTCGGAATCGCCAGATGCGCGGCGGTGAATGCCGCCTCGGCATCGGCCTGGCGGGCCTCGGCCTCCTTGACCTCACCGGCCAGGCGCCTGGCCCGTTCCAGCAGCACCGGTCTGTCCTCGGCCGGGGCCGAGCCGACCTTCTTGCTGGCCGCCTTCTGGTCGGCGCGCAGCGTGTCGGCCGCGGAGATGGCCGCGCGACGGGCGGCGTCGGCCGCCAGGAGCACCTCGACCAGGGCGGGGTCCTCACCACGGCGCCGCTGTGACCGGCGCACCGCGTCGGGGTCCTCCCGCGCCATTTTCAGGTCGATCACGCCCTGCACCCTACTGTCGGCGCAGGCCGCGCCCCCAATGGGGCGGCTGGGCACAACCCAGTAACAGTCCGGGAACGTCCCTTGCCGCGCCGCCCGGCGGGCCTGCCACAATGGAGCGCGATGCCGCAGCTATCCCAGGAAGAACACGCCCCCGACGTCGAGGTCTCCGAACCCGAACCGGCGCGCGCGGTCGCACCCAGGTCCGCCCGCCGGGCGCTGCTGCTCACGGCACTGGGCGGGCTGCTGATCGCGGGGACCGTGATCGTCCTGCCACTGCGGGACAAGGGCCCGCTGAGCACCGTCGTGCCCGCCGAACAGTTGGCGCCGGCGGTGGCCTCGACGTTCGCCGAGGCCAAGACCGGATACTGCCTGAACTGGCCGGACAACGGTTTGGACTCCGCCGTGATCGTCGACTGCAAGGACGACCACCGCTTCGAGGTCTCCGCGGCACTCGACATGCGGACCTTCCCGGGCTCGGAGTACGGGCCCGGCGCGGAGCCGCCCTCACCTGCGCGCATCCAGCAGATCACCCTGGAGCAGTGCGAGCCGGCGACGGAGCGGTATCTGGGCGGCAAGTTCGATCCCAACAGCCGATTCAGCATCAGCCTGCTGTGGGCGGGCGACAAGGCCTGGAAACACTCCGAAGAGAGACGGATGCTGTGCGGCCTGCAATTGAAGGGCCCGGCCAACCAGCAGTTGCCGTTCAAGGGCAGGGTGGCCGACCTCGACCAGTCCAAAGTCTGGCCGGCCGGGACCTGCCTTGGCATCGACCCGTCGACGAACCAGCCCAACGATGCCGCCGTGGACTGCGCGACACCCCATGCCATGGAGGTCGTCGGGACGGTCAACCTCGCCGAGCAGTTCCCCGGCGGCCTGCCCTCCGATGCCGACCAGGACGCCTTCATCAAAGAGGCCTGCAACGCCATGGCCGACGCGTTCCTGGCGCCGGCGCAGCTTCGTGACACCACCCTGACCCTGATCTACAGCACGGTGTCTCTGCCGGGCTGGTCGGCCGGCAGCCGCCAGGTCTCCTGCAACATCGGGGCCACCCTGGGCAATGGCGGCTGGGCGACCCTGATCAACAGCGCCAAGGGCCCCATCCTGATCAACGGCCAGCCCCCGGTGCCGCCCCCGGCCATCCCGGAGGAACGGCTCAACGCGCCGCTGCCCCCGGCGCCGGGTGGCAGCCCGCCACCCTGATGCCGGTCCGGATGGACCCGGTGCGCTTCGAGGAACTGGTCTCCGAAGCGCTTGATCTGATACCCCCGGACCTGGCCGCGGCGATGGACAACGTCGTCGTCCTCGTCGCAGACCGCCATCCGCAGGAACCCGAGTTGCTCGGGCTCTACGAAGGCATCGCGTTGACCGAGCGGGACTCCAGTTACGCCGGCGCACTACCGGACACGGTGACGATTTTCCGGGAGAGCCTGCTCGAAATCTGCGAGACCGAGGAGCAGGTGGTGGAGGAGGTGGCCATCACCGTGGTGCACGAACTGGCCCACCACTTCGGCATTGACGATCGGCGGCTGCACGAACTGGGTTGGGGCTGAGCAACCCGAGGATGCGCGAGCCTACCGCGGGATGCTCATCGGCGGTGCGAAGATCGAGGCTATGGGGAAAGCCGATGGGACAGCGGCGAATGCGGCACCAGCCGATGGGACAGCGGCGAATGCGGCACCAGCCGATGGGACAGCGGCGAATGCGGCACCGTGCCGCGAATGCCTGGCCGGCCGGCCGCATTGCCACGGGACCCTGATCCATCATGGGGGCCAGTCCCCGCACTGCACCGAACCCGGCTGCGGTCACCCGGAGGTGCTGCTGCACTCGCTGACCGTCGACTGCGAGGCCATCGGCTGCGACTGTGGCGAGCGCGGCGGGTACTGGGTGGCGATCTGAGGTCTCAACCCATCGGGTCGGCGGCTTGCAACGCCTCCTGCACCGGGTGCACATCCGGTTCCGGATAGAACGGCGGTGTGCGCGAGCCCCACTGCACACAACTCCAGCGCCCGTCGGTGATGGGGGCCAACGTCACCGCCTCGGCGTTGGCCAGGTGGTGTTTGAGGACGAAGCCGGCATCCACCCCGGCGAGCGTGGCGGCGGCCAACCGGATCGCCGCCCCGTGGCTGACGACGACGATGTCGGTGTGCCAGTCGCGGTCATCGAGGTAGCGCAGTCGCAGATCGGTGACCACCGACAGGTAGCGGTCCAGCACGTCACGGCCGCTCTCGCCGGCGGGCATCGCGGCATCGAGATCGCCCTCGTGCCAGCGCTGGTAGACGGCGTTGAATTCGGCGATCGCCTCGTCGTCGTTGCGGTTCTCCAGGGCACCGGCCTGCACCTCGTGAACACCCTCGACTTCGCGTGGCACCACGTCGTCCAGTTCGGCGCCGATCGCCGCGGCCGTCTGAGCCGCCCGGCGGGCCGCCGAATGCAGCAGCAGCCCGGTCGGGTGTGCGCGCGCGCGGGCGAATTCCCGACCCTGGCGGACGCCGAGCTCGGTCAGCTCGGCGCCGGGCGGTCTGGTGTCCAACCGGCGCTCGACATTGCCCTGCGACTGCCCGTGCCGGACGAGGATCAACCGGCCGCTCACGGTCCACCCCGACGCAGCCGGGCCAGCCACTCTTCGGTCTCGTCGTGCCGGGGCGGGGCGGAACCCGCCGCCGACCCGGTCGGCCAGGAGCCCAGGTACCGCACGTCGGCGCAGCGCCGGTGCAGCGCCTTGAGCGCCTCGGCGACCGCGCTGTCGCCGATGTGTCCCACACAGTCCAGGAAGAACATGTAGGTGCCGAGTTCGGTTCGGGTGGGCCGGGATTCGATCCGGGTCAGGTCGATGTCACGGATACCGAACTCGCTCATCGCCGCCACCAGGGCGCCGGGGGAATTCGCGATCCGCAACACCACCGACGTACGGTCGGCGCCGGTGCGCGGCGGCGGAGGGGCCGGGCGTCCCACCAAGACGAACCGGGTCCGGGCGTTCGCTTCGTCGACGACGCCTTCGGCAAGGGTGACGAGTCCGTAGCGTTGCGCGGCCAGGGCGGTGCTGACTCCGGCGTCGGCGCGGCCGTCGGCGACGTCGAGGGCGGCGGCGGCGTTGGAGCCGGCCAGAACCACCTCCGCGCCGGGCAGGTGCCCGTTCAGCCATCGCCGCACCTGCGCGGCCGCCACCGGGAAAGCCGCCACGGTGCGCACCCCGCCGGCTTGGGTGTCCGGCCGGACCACGATGCTGAAAGCCACGTCCAGAGTCAGCTCGGCGAAGATCTGCAGCGGCGAACCGGCCGCGAGGCTGTCCAGGGTGGGCAGGACGCTACCTTCGATCGAGTTCTCGATCGGAACGCAGGCGAAGTCGGCGACGCCGGCCCGGACGGCCTCGAGCGCGGCCGGCGTGCTCTCCGTCGGGAGCGCTTCGCAGTCGCCCCCGCCGGGAACCATCCCCCCGGCGGCCATCCGCAGCAGCGCCGCTTCGCTGAATGTTCCCTCGGGTCCGAGGTAGGCGATGCGGGCCACCCACCAACCCTAACCGTTCACAGGAGGCTTGATCCGGCCGCTACCGTGGCACAGGTGATAGACCGGCGCGCCATTCGCATCGAGGTCGGTGTGATGCTGGCGGTCACCTTCGGTGTCAGCGCACTGGTAGCGGTTCTTCAACTGGCCGATGCGTTGCTGTCCGGGCTGGGCGGCTACCGGGTGCGACTCAACCCCGACCGGTCACACTACGACTTGATCAACCTGGGGCTGAACCTGGTATCGGTCTCGCAACTGTTCGCCTGGGGCGGCTTGGCGCTATATCTGTTGTGGCGCAGCGGGATCCGGCCCGCTGACATCGGTCTTGACAAGATCCGCCGGCGGCCCGACTGCCTGGGGGGTATCGGCCTGGCGGCCCTGATCGGGATTCCCGGACTACTGCTGTACCTGGCGGCCCGCCATCTCGGGCTCAACGCCCAGGTGGAACCCTCCGGTCTGCACGACTCGTGGTGGCGGATACCGGTTCTGGTCCTGGCGGCCTTCGCCAACGGCTTCGCCGAGGAGGTCGTGGTGGTGGGCTATCTGATCACCCGGCTGCGGCAGTTGGGACTCGGTGAGCGTCGGGCGGTGTTGGCGTCCAGCCTGCTGCGCGGGACCTATCACCTCTACCAGGGCATCGGGGCCGGACTGGGAAACCTCATCATGGGTGTCGTGTTCGGCTACACCTGGTGCCGGACCGGCCGATTGTGGCCGCTGGTGATCGCCCACGGCATCATCGACACCGTCGCGTTCGTCGGCTACGTGCTCCTGTCGGGCCACCTCGGCATGGCTTAGGTTGACCGGGTGAGCGAGTACCGGCCGCCGGCTGCGGACGAGCCGACCGAGCGGATTCCGCGGGTCCGCCGGCCGCTTCCGCCGCTGCCGCCGCGGCCGGGCGCCCGCGAGCCCGCACAGGTAATCCGACGCGATCCGCGATACCGTCCGCCGCCGCCACCGCCGCCCGGGCACCCGCCGCCACAGTCGTTCCCGGCGCCGCCACCCCGACGGCCGCGGCCGCCACAGTCGTTCCCGGT
>NZ_JBBATF010000133.1:0-8979 GCF_040398885.1 Mycobacterium sp.
GCTGCGACACCCTGATCGTGATCCCCAACGACCGGCTGCTGCAGATGGGCGACGCCGGAGTCTCGCTGATGGACGCCTTCCGCAGCGCTGACGAGGTGCTGCTCAACGGCGTCCAGGGCATCACCGACCTGATCACCACCCCGGGCCTGATCAACGTCGACTTCGCCGACGTCAAGGGCGTCATGAGCGGGGCCGGCACGGCGCTGATGGGCATCGGTTCGGCCCGCGGCGACGGCCGGGCCCTGAAAGCCGCCGAGATGGCGATCAACTCTCCGCTGCTCGAGGCGTCGATGGAAGGCGCACTGGGAGTGCTGATGTCCATCGCCGGCGGCAGCGACCTGGGCCTGTTCGAGATCAACGAGGCCGCCTCGCTGGTCCAGGAGGCGGCGCACTCCGATGCCAACATCATCTTCGGCACGGTCATCGACGACTCGCTCGGCGACGAGGTGCGGGTCACGGTGATCGCCGCCGGCTTCGACGCCACCAGCGCGAGCCGCAAGCCGATCATCATCGGCGAGGCCACCACCGGGGCGGCTATGGCGCCGGCGACTCAGGTCGAGCCCGCCGGACCGGTTCTCCCACCGCCGACGATCTCCACGACCCACACCTTCGCTCCGGCCGGCGCGGGCGCGGTCGGCAACACCCCGCTGTTCGAGGCGCTGGAGCCGTTGACCGCGGTGTCGGCACGGACCAACGGTTCGTCACCGTTCGGCGACGAGGACGACGACGTGGACGTGCCGCCGTTCATGCGGAACTGAGCGTGAGAGCGGTGGGACTGTGACCGTCCGCATCCGCCGCGTAACCACCACCCGTTCCGGCGGGGTTTCGGCGCCACCGTACGACTCGTTCAACCTGGGCGACCACGTGGGGGACGACCCGGTCGCGGTGGCCGCCAACCGGGCCCGGCTGGCCTCGGCGGTCCGCCTTGCCCAGGACCGTGTGGTGTGGATGCACCAGGTGCACTCCGCCCATGTGGAGGTTGTCGACGGACCCCGTGAGACGGCGTTCGACGCCACCGACGCACTGGTCACCGACGTGCCGGGGCTGGCACTGGCCGTCGTGACCGCCGACTGTGTGCCGGTCCTGCTGTCCGACGCCCGCGCCGGTGTGATCGGCGCCGCCCACGCCGGTCGGGTCGGCGCGGCCGACGGCATAGTGCTGCGCACCCTGGAGGCCATGCGGGACCTGGGCGCCGACCCGGCGGACATCTCGGTGCTGCTCGGCCCGGCTGTCAGCGGGCCGAACTACGAAGTCCCCGCCGAGATGGCCGCCGAGGTCGAAGCCCGGCTGCCCGGCAGCCGGACCACCACCGCCCGCGGCACCCCGGCGCTGGACCTGCGCGCGGGCATCGCACGGCAACTCGCCGGAGCCGGGGTGACCGCGATCGACATCGATCCGCGCTGCACTGTCGCCGACCCGGCGTTGTTCAGCCACCGCCGCGACAACCCGACCGGGCGGCTCGCGTCACTGATCTGGATGCAGTGACGGCCGGGGACATGACGGACGGGTACATGACGGCCGGGGACACCGGCCGGGTGGCGGAACTGACCGCGGCACTGGCGTCGGTCCGGTCCTGGCTGGCCGCGGCGGCCGAGGCCGCCGGCCGGGCGCCCGCCGACATCATGCTGCTGCCGATCACCAAGTTCTTTCCGGCCGCCGATGTCGCCGTTCTGTGGCGACTGGGCTGCCGGGCCTTCGGGGAGTCCCGCGAACAGGAGGCCGTGGCGAAGATCGCCGAATTCGAACTGCTGGTGCCGGGGCCACGGCCCGGTGGGCAGCCCCGCTGGCACATGGTCGGCCGGATTCAGCGGAACAAGGCCAAACACATTGCGGCATGGGCCGATACGGTGCATTCGGTATCCACCGGCAAGGTGGTCGACGCGCTGGCCAAGGGTGCCGCGCAGGCGCTCGCCGAGGGCCGAAGGCGCGATCCGCTGCGGGTGTTCGTCCAGATCAGCCTCGACGGCGACACCGCCCGCGGCGGGGTCGACATCGGTGATCCGGCGGCGGTGGACCAGATCTGCGGCCAAGTCGCCGACGCCGAGGCGCTCGAACTCGTCGGGTTGATGGCGGTTCCGCCGCTGGGCGCCGACCCCGACGCCGCCTTCGCCGCACTGGCCGAGGAACACCGCCGGATCCGCACCGCCCATCCGGGGGCCACCGAACTGTCGGCCGGGATGTCCGGCGACCTCGAAGCCGCGGTGCGACACGGCTCAACGTGTGTGCGTGTCGGTACGGCCCTTATGGGCAGACGTCCTCTAACGTCTCCCTGAGTAGTCACTCCAGTCACAGGTTCATCACGAACATCGAGCACCACAGGCACTTAACTCAGGCTTCAGAAGGGTCACGAGGATGAGCACTCTGCACAAAGTCAAGGCTTACTTCGGCATGGCGCCGATGGACGATTACGAGGACGAGTACTACGACGACGACGACCGCGACACCGGCCGCGGCCGAGGCCCCGCGCGCCGGGGCGCCGACCGGTTCGTCGAGGAGAGCTACGAGGAATCCCGGCCCGAGGTCCGTGCCGGCGGCCGCTACGACGACGTGCGCGGCGCCGGCCGCTACGACGACCCCCGGATGGGTGGCCACGACTACGACGACCGCGACGCCGACTATCCGCCGACCGGAGGATTCCGGGCCGCCGGCGGCTACTCCGAGGAGCCGAGGTTCCGCGGCCGCGAGTTCGACCGCCCGCCCGTCGCCTCCTCCCAGCGCTTCGGGCCGCTCCGCGGCTCGACCCGCGGCGCCCTGGCGATGGATCCCCGGCGGATGGCCATGCTCTTCGAGGAGGGCAGCCCGCTGTCGAAGATCACCACGCTGCGGCCCAAGGACTACAACGAGGCCCGCACCATCGGCGAGCGTTTCCGTGACGGTCAGCCGGTGATCATGGACCTGGTCTCGATGGACAACGCCGATGCCAAGCGCCTGGTGGACTTCGCCGCCGGACTGGCCTTCGCACTGCGCGGATCCTTCGACAAGGTGGCCACCAAGGTGTTCCTGCTGGCGCCGGCCGACGTCGACGTCACCGCCGAGGAGCGGCGTCGGATCGCTGAGGCCGGTTTCTACGGCAATCAGTGACCGCCGGGTCGTGCGCGAGAGTCGGTAGGCTGTCGTCGCGCCCCGCGGTGCCGGCCTAGACCGGCCCGCCGGCGCGACCGCCCCCCGACGCAAAGGACCCCCCGAGTGAAGCCGTTGTTCGAGATCGTTGGCTTCGCGTTGTTCCTGTTCTGGTTGTTGCTTATCGCGCGGATCGTGGTGGAGTTCATCCGGTCCTTCAGCCGGGACTGGCACCCGCGAGGTTTCACGGCGGTGATCCTGGAGGCCATCATGACCGTCACCGATCCGCCGGTGAAGCTGCTGCGTCGGATAATTCCGCAGCTCACCATTGGTGCGGTGCGCCTGGACTTCTCCATCATGGTGCTGCTGCTGCTGGCTTTCCTGGGCATGCAGCTGGCCTTCAGCGCCGCCGCGTAAATTCTGAAAATCGCTCTTAATTCGAGTATGCCCTGCAACCGGCGGGTCTGGTGTGACAGGATGGACGCCAGTTACAGCTCGGAACGACCGCCCTCGGCGCAGAGCGGTCCGACAACCACCGTTTGAAGATCGGAAGGGCAGACCATGCCACTGACACCGGCCGACGTGCACAACGTGGCGTTCAGCAAGCCGCCCATCGGCAAGCGAGGCTACAACGAGGATGAGGTCGACGCCTTCCTCGACCTGGTCGAGAGCGAACTGTCGCGGCTGATCGAGGAGAACGCCGATCTGCGTCAGCGGGTGAGCGAGCTCGACTCCGAACTGGCTTCGGCGCGCTCCGGGGTGATTCAGACGCCAGTCGTCTCGTTCCAGCAGCCCGAGCCCGAAGTGGTCGTGCACACCGAGATCGACACGGGCGCATCCGAAGAGAACGCGATGCGGGCCGCCCGGGTGCTGAGCCTCGCCCAGGATACCGCCGACCGGCTGACCAGCACGGCTGCCGCCGAGGCCGAGAAGCTCGTCTCGGACGCCCGTGCCAGCGCCGACCAGATCCTGTCCGAGGCGCACTACATCGCCGACACCACGGTCAACGACGCCCGGCAGCGGGCCGACGCCATGCTGGCCGATGCCCAGAGCCGGTCGGAAGCCCAGTTGCGGTCTGCTCAGGAGAGGGCGGAGATCCTGCAGTCCGACGCCGAGCGCCGGCACACCGAGCTGATGACGAGCGTCAGCCAGCAGCGCACGGTGCTGGAGGGCCGTCTCGAGCAGCTCCGGACCTTCGAGCGCGAGTACCGCACCCGGTTGAAGACCTACCTGGAGTCCCAGCTCGAGGAGCTGGGGCAGCGCGGTTCGGCCGCACCCGTCGACAACGGGGACGTCGGCTACACGCAGTACCAGTAAGGTCGCGCCGTGCTGATCGTCGCGTCGGCTCTCGCGGTGATCGGCCTCGCGGCGCTGGTGGCTGCCGTTGCGACGAGCAACGAGCTGATCGCCTGGGTGTGTATCGGTGCGAGCGGGCTCGGGGTCCTGCTTCTCGTCGTCGACGCCGTCCGCGACCGGGCGAACCGACGGTCGGATGGGCTGGCGGCTCTGGCCGCCGCGCCGGAGGAGACCACACAGGTCATCGAGACCACACCGGTCATCGAAGCGGTGGAGGTCGCCGAGACCGTCGACGTCGAAGCGCCTGACGCCGCCGCGGAGGACTCGTTCGGCGGTCCGGCCGAGGAAGACCATCCCGACGAACTGGTCTACGACACCCCCGATCACGACACCCCCGGCGACGACGAAGCCGTCTTCCCCGAGCCCGCCGAGGAAGCCGCCGTCCACATCGTCGGCGAGCCCGAGACCGCGTACATCGTCGGCGAGCCCGAGACCGCGTACATCGTCGGCGAGCCCGAGACCGCGTACATCGTCGGCGAGCCCGAGACCGAGTACATCGTCGGCGAGCCCGAGACCGAGTACATCGTCGGCGAGCCCGAGACCGCGTACACCGTCGGCGAGCCCGAGACCGAGTACATCGTCAGCGAACCCGACGGCGTCCACATCGTCGGCGAGGAGTACTCCGACGCGTCGGCCCCCGAGGTCCGTTACATCACCGGCCCGGAGGGCAGCGACACCACGGTGGTGTACACATACACGGAGAGCGCCGAAACCGAGTACATCGACAACGCGGATTCGCCGGTCCGCGGTGAGAGCGGCGACCGGTGACCCCGCACCGCGCAAGAGGGGCCACCGGATGAGCATCGAATACGCCAGCGTCCTCGACCACCCACTCGATGAGGTATTCGCCTGGCACACCCGTCCCGGCGCCATGCGCAGGCTGGTTCCACCGTGGCAGCCGATGAAGGTGATCAAGGAAACCGAGTCGCTGGCCGACGGCACCGCGATCCTCGGCCTTCCCGGGGGGGTGCGCTGGATAGCCCGCCACGATCCCGCGGGCTACGATCCGCCGAACCAGTTCGTCGACGTGCTGTCTTCGGACGGCCTGATGACCGGCTTGAGAACACTGCCCCCCCGCACGATCGGCTGGTGGCGGCACACCCACCGCTTCAGCGAGGCCGGCCCCGGCAAGACCCGGATGCTCGACGAGGTCCACACCACCGTGCCGGGCCTGGCGCTGCGCTCGACCTTCGCCTACCGGCATCGCCAACTCGCCGAGGATCTCGCCGCGCACCGCGACGCCGCCACCGCCGGCGCCGGACGACTGGTCGTCGCAATCACCGGTTCCTCGGGGCTGGTCGGCACCGCGCTCGCCGCCTTCCTGTCCACCGGCGGCCACCGGGTGATTCGTCTGGTCCGCGGCGAGCCGGCCAACGAGGACGAAAGGCGCTGGGACCCAATCCATCCCGCCGCCGACCTGCTCCGCGGAGTCGACGCCGTGGTGCATCTGGCCGGGGAGTCGATCGCGGGCAGGTTCAACGACGCGCACCGGCGGGCCATCCGCGACTCCCGGATCCAACCCACCCGCAGGCTGGCCGAGATCGCGGCCGCCACCCCCGGCCTCGGCGTGCTCGTCAGCGCTTCGGCGATCGGCTTCTACGGGCATGACCGCGGCGACGAGGTTCTCGACGAGAACAGTTCCCGCGGACGCGGATTCCTGGCCGACGTGGTCGCCGACTGGGAGGCTGCCACCCTGCCCGCCGCCGAGACCGGCCGCCGGGTGGTGCTGGTGCGGACCGGGATCGTGCAGTCCGCCGCCGGCGGGACGCTCCGGTTGCTGCGGCCGCTGTTCGCCGCGGGCCTGGGCGGGCGGCTGGGCAGCGGCCGGCAGTGGCTGTCCTGGATCGGTATCGACGACCTGCTGGACATCTACTACCGGGCCGTCTACGACAGTCGATTGGCAGGCCCGGTCAACGCCGTGGCGCCCAACCCGGTCCGCAACAAGCAGTACACCGAGGTGCTGGCGGCCACCCTCAATCGTCCGGCGCTGCTGCCGGTGCCCTCGATCGGGCCGCGACTGCTGCTGGGCAAGCAGGGCGCGGTCGAACTCGCCGGGGCCGATCAGCGGGTCATGCCCGCGACCCTGCAGGCGCTGGGGCACCGGTTCCGGCAGTCGACCGTGGAAGACGTCCTGGCCCATCAACTGGGCCACGACCCGGCCACCGGGCTGCTGTAGGACGCACGCATCGGCCGATTAGGGCACGATGGGTTTATGGCGTCCGGCCCGGGTCTGATCGACGGTGCGGGACTGCACGGTCTGGTCGAGGAGTTGCGCCGCCGCGGATTCCGGGTGGTGGCACCCGTGCTGCGGGCCGACGCGATCGTGCTGGCCGAAATCGAAACCGCCGCGGAGTTGCCGTACGGCTGGGGTGTGGACGTCGCCCCCGGCAGCTACCGGGTGCGGGCCCGGGCCGACCGGGCCGCGTTCGGGCACTCGGCCGGCCCGCAGTCCTGGAAGCAGTTCCTGCATCCGCCGCGCCGGCGGGTGTGGTCCTCTGACGGTGACGATGACGATGACGGTGACGGCGTCGGTGCCGAGTCCGAGCCCGGCCCCCGTTACGCCTTTTTGGGGGTGCGGGGCTGCGATCTCGCCGCGATCGGCGTGCTGGACCGGGTGCTGGCCGGGGGTCCGCACCCGGATGACTCCTACACCGGCCGGCGCGGCGGGGTGTTCATCGTCGGGGTCAACTGCACCGAACCCGGCGGTCTGTGTTTCTGCGCCTCGATGGGAACCGGCCCGGCCTGCGGGCCGGGCCGTTCCGACCTCACGCTGACCGAACTCGTCGACGGCGAGGCGGTCCGCTACCTGGTCGAGGTGGGCAGCGACCTGGGCGCCCGGGTGCTGGATGCCATTCCGCACCGGGCGGCCGAGCCCGGCGAGATGCGGACCGCCGCCGACGAGATCGCCTCGGCGGCAACGAGGATGGGCCGCCGGATGCCGGAGACGGACCTGCGACAGCTGTTGATCGACTCGCGCCGGTCGCCGCACTGGGCGGAGGTGGCCGACCGCTGCCTCACCTGCGGCAACTGCACCATGGTGTGTCCGACCTGCTTCTGCACCTCCGTCACCGACGTCACCGACGTCACCGGCGGGCACGCCGAACGGTGGACGGAGTGGGCGTCCTGTTTCGAGATGGACTTCACCTTCGTCCACGAGGGTCCGGTCCGCCGGTCCGGTCCGTCGCGATACCGGCACTGGCTCACCCACAAGCTGAGTTCGTGGCACGACCAGTTCGGCAGCTCGGGCTGCGTGGGCTGCGGCCGCTGTGTCGCCTGGTGTCCCACCGGGATCGACATCACCGAGGTGATGGCGGTCCTGCAAACCGAACGAGACGGGGAACGAGGCGATGACTGAGCCGACCGTCCGCCCCCAGCTGACCTCGAGCATGGTCCCGGTGCCCTTCCGCGTCCGCTCGCGGGTGGTGGAGAACGCCGATTCGGTCACCCTCGCCCTGGAACCGGTCGAGGCCCCGTTGCCCCGGGGGACCCCGGGGCAGTTCATGATGCTTTACGCCTTCGGCGTCGGGGAGATAGCGGTCTCGTTCGCCGGGCTGCATCCCGACGGCGCCATCACCCACACCGTCCGCGCGGTCGGGGCGGTCAGTGCCGCACTGTGCGGCGCCCGGCCCGGTTCTACCATCGGGGTGCGCGGACCGTTCGGCACCGGTTGGGGACTGGAAACCGCGGCCGGGTGCGACCTCGTCATCGTCGCCGGCGGTGTCGGCCTGGCCCCGCTGCGGCCCGTCGTGCACGCAGCGCTGGCGCAGCGGGACCGATACGGGCGGGTCATCCTCATCGCGGGCGTCCGCGCGCAGGGGGAGTTCCTCTATGCCGCCGAACTGGCGGGCTGGCAGCGGAACCCGGCGATCGAGCTGCACCGGACCGTCGATGTGCCGATCCACGGCTGGGTCGGCGAGACGGGCTTGGTCACCGAACCGCTGCGCCGGCTGACCCTTCGGACCGACCGGACCACAGCCTTCCTGTGTGGGCCGGAACCGATGATGCGGTTCAGCGCGATGGCTCTGCGGGACAAGGGGATCGGAGCCCGGGACATCAGGGTGTCGCTGGAGCGCAACATGCAGTGCGGCACCGGCTGGTGCGGGCATTGCCAACTCGGCCCGCTGCTGCTGTGCCGCGACGGACCGGTGGTCGGCTACGACGTCGCCGGGCCGCTGCTGGAAGTCGAGGAGCTGTAGTGACGGCCCGCGGCGCCCGGTGGGCGGGGGCCGAGCGGCCGGGGAACCCCCCGACCCTGGCGGTGTGGAAGTTCGCGTCCTGCGACGGATGCCAGCTGACCCTGCTGGACTGCGAGGACGAACTGCTGACGCTGGCCGAGCAGGTCCGGATCGCCACCTTCGCCGAAGCGTCCAGCGCCGTCGTCGCCGGACCCTACGACGTCTCGCTGGTCGAGGGTTCGATCAGCACCGCGGTCGACGAGCGCCGGATCGCCGAGATCCGCGCCCAGTCCGGCGTGCTGGTCGCCATCGGGGCCTGCGCGACCGCCGGGGGGATCCAGGCGCTGCGCAACTTCGCCGACGTCGGCGAGTTCACCTCGGTGGTCTA
>NZ_JBBATF010000134.1:0-8952 GCF_040398885.1 Mycobacterium sp.
GGGGGTGGCGGCCGCCGGTGGCTCTGGCCGGGGCGCGGGCGGCGGGGTTCCGGGCTCCGGCGCGACAGCGGTGCGGTGCGGCGCGGGCGCGGCCTCCTCCCGATGGGGATCGGGCGTGTCGACTCCGTCGGGGCTCGGCACGTCCGGACTCAGCGCATCGACCGCCTGAGCCACCAGGCCGACGAGCGCGCCTCCGAGGTCGGGCAGTGCCGGTGAGCCCGAGGGCCAGGCCATGGGCGGCACCGGGGACGGCGCCTGGAATCCCGGCTGCGGCCGGTCGTTGAGCCGGGCGGAGGTCTGCGCGTAGCTCTGTTCGCGCTGGGCCGTCGCTGAGTCCGGGGAGGTCTGCGCAATGGATCCGGTCTCCTCGATGACCTCGCGCAGTGACCTCAACTCCGCCGCCGTCCCCTGCAGTGCCGCCACGAGTTCGGCGGCGTCGCCGCATTGCCTTCTAACCAGATCGGTTGCGGCACAACCTGATTCGCTCTGCCACCCTTCGGTGAGCATGGAGAGCGCATCGCGGTGCAGCGCCAGCGCCTCCTCGGCCAGGGCGCCGGCCGAGGCCACCGCGGCGGCATCGGCCTCCAGTGTGCCGAGCGTGGTGTCGTTCACCGCAGGGCCTGCGACGCCCGCGCTTCGGCGTCGGTGTAGCGCTCGGCGCTGATGCGCAGGGCCGCCGCGGTCTCCGCGGTGGCCCGCTGCCACTGCGCCACGTCGGCCACCAGTTGGTCGACCGCGGAACGCAGGCCGGAGTCGGCGTCGAAGCGCAGGGTGCGCAGGTGAGCGGTGATCGCACCGTGCAGCAGGTCCGCGGCAGCGTCCAGTCGCTGGGCGGCGGCGTGCAGGGCCTGCGGGTCGACCGAGGTTGCCGGACCGGACTCCATACCGGTAATGACGTCGCGGCGGCCGATCCGGTTCCGCTTAATCCTGGGCGCTGACCGACTCCGCGACGCGGTGGGCGACCTGGCGGGCGGTGTCCTCGTCGGCGGCTTCCACCATGACCCGCACGATATGCTCGGTGCCCGAGGGCCGCAGCAGGATCCGGCCGGTGTCGCCGAGTTCGGCCTCCGCCCGGGCCACGGCGCTCTGAACTTCGGAGGCCTGCGCGACGGTCGCCTTGTCAACCACGGCGACGTTGATCAGCACCTGCGGCAGCGACTGCATCGGCGCGGCCAGTGCGGCCAGCGAGGCGCCGGTCTGCGCCATCCGTGCCATCAGGCGAAGTCCGGTGAGGATTCCGTCGCCGGTGGTGCCGAAGGCCGGCAGCACGATGTGGCCCGACTGCTCGCCGCCCAGGCTGAACTCGCCGGCCCGCAGTTCCTCCAGGACGTAGCGGTCGCCCACCGCGGTGGTCCGCACTTCGATGCCGGCCTCGCGCATCGCCAGGTGCAGGCCGAGGTTGCTCATCACGGTGGCCACCAGGGTGTTGGACGCCAACTCCCCGCTCTCGCGCATGGCCAACGCCAGAACGGCCATGATGGCGTCTCCGTCGACCACCCGTCCGGCGGCGTCGACCGCCAGGCACCGGTCGGCATCCCCGTCGTGGGCGAGTCCGAGGTCGGCTCCGTGGGCGAGCACCGCCTGCTGCAGGCCCTCGAGATGCGTTGAGCCGCAGCCGTCGTTGATGTTCAGGCCGTCGGGCTGGTCGTTCATCGAGACGACCCGGGCGCCGGCCGCCGCGTAGGCGCGCGGCGCGGCCGCCGAAGCCGCGCCGTTGGCGCAGTCGACGACGACGGTCAGGCCGTCGAGTCGGGTGACGGCGGCACCGAGGTGCTCGAGGTAGCGGTCGAGGGCGTCGGCGGCCTGGCGAACCCGGCCGATCGCGGCGCCGACCGGCCGCAAGCCCGGGCCCTGGGCGACGAGTTCCTCGATCCGGTCCTCGGCGTCGTCGTCGAGTTTGTGACCGCCGGGCCCGAAGATCTTGATGCCGTTGTCCGGCATCGGGTTGTGCGAGGCGGAGATCATCACGCCGAGATCGGCCCGATAGGCCGCGGTGAGGTGGGCGACGGCGGGTGTCGGCAGCACCCCCACCAGGAGCGCGTCGACACCCTCACTGGTCAAGCCGGCGACCACGGCGGCTTCCAGCATCTCGCTGCTGGCGCGCGGATCACGGCCGACCACCGCGAAGCGGTGACCCCCAGTTGCGGGGGCCAGCCGGCGGGCGGAGGCCGCGCTCAGCGCCAGCGCGAGTTCGGCGGTCAGTTCACGGTTGGCGACTCCGCGCACTCCGTCGGTCCCGAACAGTCGGCCCATGATGTCAAACCTCTCATATCGGCGGCCCCGGGTCACAACCGGCGCGGTCGCCGGTGGGTGTCTCCCGGCGGACTCCGCCTCGCCGACCATTCCCGCACCGCCGGCCCCGGCCCGCGGCGCGGGTGGGGATCAGACGCGGGCGGGGATCAGATCAGTCCCGAGATGAATCCTGCCGCCTGGCTGACCAGAGGCGACTTCTCATAACTCGTGTGCGCCAGCGGATTGCGGCCCTGCGAGCAGATCGGGTCGCCGTGATTGCACAGGTCGATGCCGCGGCCGGCGAATGTGACCGCGTTCCCGAACTTGGTCGAGGGGTTACCGAAGACCGCTACCGCGGCGACGCGGCCGGCCAGGCTCGCCGGAAGCGGCGCGGCGGAACCGACGTCGCCCACCTTGTCCCCCAGTGGCGGGATCCCGAGCAGCATGTCCACCACCGCGGCACCCTGGGAGTACCCGCCGAGGACGAACCGGGTGCCGGGGCAGGACTGGGTTACCGCCACCATCCGGTTGGTGGCATCGGCCGCGCCGTCGGCCGCCGCCAGGAAGTCGTAGCTCGCCGGGTATTCGACCGGGTAGACGCCCATCGTTCGGCCGCCCAACTCGGCGGCCAGTTGGTCGCGGAGCGCTTGGCCGACCCGGCCGATACCCGGGGGCTCGCTGGTCCCCCTGGCGAAGATCAGTTCGACGTCCGGGCAGTCGACGGCCTTTGCGGGCGCGGCGCCCAGCAGGCAGGTGCCCGCCAGTGCCACGGCGAAGATCCCCGAAAACAAACGCACCCGGCAATACTCACATACCGGTGAGCCGGGCGCGAAAACGTGCTGCCTAGAGCCGGTTCGCCACGAATATCGCGGCCTGCCAGGCGGTGCCGTCGGGGCCGTAGCTGCGGTGGGCCACCACACTGTCCCCGCCGCTGCATACCGGGTCGCCGGCGTTGCACAGTTCGATGGTCCGCGCGCCGAAAACCGGACTGGAAGTCAGCGGAATGCCGATCTTGGCCGCCGGGTTGCCGAACACGGCGATCGCGGCGATGCGGTCGGCGGCCGCGGGCGGCAGTGGGTTGGTGAATCCGACTGCCGGGAACGGGACCGCGGCGACGACGTCGACGACCGCGGCGCCCTGCGAGTAGCCGCCCAGGACGATCTTGCTGTTCGGACAGGTGTTGGCGAGGTACTGGATACGGGCGCTGGCGTCGTTGGCGCCGTTGGCGACCGCAAGGAAGTCATAGCTTGCCGGGTAGTTGACCGCGTAGACGCCCATGCTGAGACCGCCCAACATGCCCTGGAGGTTGTTGACGAAGGCCTCGCCGACCCGTCCGATGCCGGGTTCCTCGTTGGTGCCGCGGGCGAAGACGACTTCGACGTCATTGCAGCCGTCGGCGTTGGCCGGTGCGGCGGGCAGTGCGACGACGGCCGCCAGAGCGGCCAGTGCGACGACGGCCGCGGGCGCGGCCAGGGTCAGAGCGGCAGCAGGTACGCGCGGGGGCGAGGTGGCGGATCTCACGACGAAGATTGTTCCAGACTTTCCGGCGGTGAACGCATCGGGATCAGCTCGTCGGCATCCTGTGGATCGCGGCGGCGGGGGTCAGCCCCGGATGCCTAGGGTGAGCACGATGACCGTGCTGGAGATCGGGCCGGCCACCGTCCGGGTGGTCCGCGGCGCGGGCGGCCCGGTGGACCCCCGCCTGGCCGAGGCTGCGCTGTGGTGGATCGACGACCCGGTCGGGTTGTACGACGAACACCCGGTGGCCGTCTCGGATCTGTGGCGGGAGGTGATGACCGCGGCCGTCGGCGAGGACGCGGTCGTTCTGGTTCACCCCGACGACTGGACCCGCCGGAGGGTCGGCCGGGTCGTCGCGGCCGCCGATGCCGTCGCCGGCGAGGTGGTCGCCGTGCCGCGGCGGCAGTGGACCGCCGACGTGGAACGCCCGGGCGGGCGGGACGGCGGCGCCGAGGGTCCGGGACGGCTGCGGAGACCGCGGGCGGTGGCACTGGCGCTGGCCGCCGGGGCGGCCGTCTCGCTGGCCGGGGCGGCGATCGCCGTCCGGCCGCCGGCCACCCAGACCGTGGTCGAAGGCCGCATCGCGGTCCGGTTCCCCGCCGACTGGACGGTCGCAAGGGTGACGGCCGGGCCGGGTTCGCGGCGGCTGCAGGCGGCGCCGGCGGCCGATCCCGAACTCGCCGTGCACGTCACCCAGTCCTACGCCCCCGAGTCCACGCCGGCCGGTACGGCCGCGGTGCTGCGCCGGGCGATCGCCGATCAGCCCGCCGGGGTGTTCGTCAACTTCCGGGCCGACGGCCGGGCCGCCGGGCGGCCGGCGGTGACCTACCGGGAAGTCCGCCCGGGCCGGGTCGTCGACTGGTCGGTGGTGCTGGTCGGATCCACCCGGATCGGATTCGGCTGCCAGAGCCCGCCGCAGCGCACCCATGCCGTGCGGGACGCCTGTGAGCAGGCCATTGCGTCGGCCGGCGAGGAAGACCGCCGGGACCGCTGAGGCCGGCCGCCCGGGTCGGCCCGGTGGTATCGGGGCGCGTTTTGACCTGCGGGGATCGCCCCCGGTAAAGTCGAGCGCTGGCGTGCGGTACGCCGCGGACCACCCGCGGGGTAAACCGGGTCTCTCAGGTCACTGTCGGTCGCTGAGATTCCAGCCCGACCGCCGGCGCCCGACCGGCACCCGGTTCGCCCGGGATCCACCCCGAAAGACGAGAGGTACACGCTGTGCCCACATACGCGCCGAAGGCCGGTGACACCACGCGTTCGTGGTACGTCATCGACGCCACCGACGTGGTGCTCGGCCGGCTCGCCGTCGCTGCAGCCGGTCTGCTCCGCGGCAAGCACAAGCCGACATTCACGCCCAACGTCGACGGTGGTGACTTCGTCATCATCGTCAACGCCGACAAGGTCGCCATCGCGGCGACCAAGCTCACCAACAAGATGGCCTACCGGCACTCGGGGTATCCCGGCGGTTTGAGCGCGCGCAGCATCGGCGATCTGATGCAGACCCGCCCCGAGCGGGTGGTCGAGAAGGCCATCGTCGGCATGCTGCCGCACAACAAGCTCAGCCGGCAGATCCAGCGGAAGCTCAAGGTGTACGCGGGTCCCGATCATCCGCACACCGCCCAGCAGCCGGTTCCGTTCGAGATCAAGCAGGTGGCCCAGTGAGTGAGAACGAAACAGAAGACGTGATCGCAGAGACTCCTGCGACCCCCGAGACGTCCGAGACCCCGGTGTCCGACGAGACCGTCGATGCGCCCGTCGAGGCCACCGTCGAGGCCGCTCCCCGTCCGCCGGTGATCCTCGACCGTCCCATCCAGACCGTCGGCCGCCGCAAGGAGGCCGTGGTGCGGGTGCGTCTGATGCCCGGGACCGGCCAGTTCAACCTCGACGGCCGCTCCCTGGAGGCCTACTTCCCGAACAAGGTGCACCAGCAGCTGATCAAGGCGCCGCTGGTGACCGTCGACCGGGTGGACAGCTTCGACGTCTTCGCCCATCTCGACGGCGGCGGCCCGTCCGGTCAGGCCGGTGCGCTGCGGCTGGCGCTGGCGCGCGCGCTGATCCTGGTGCAGCCCGAGGACCGGCCGGCGCTGAAGAAGGCCGGCTTCCTGACCCGTGACCCCCGTGCCATCGAGCGTAAGAAGTACGGCCTCAAGAAGGCCCGCAAGGCTCCGCAGTACAGCAAGCGCTGAGCGGACGTGCGCGCAATCGCCGGGTGTCGGAGGTCTCTCCACACCCGGCGATTTCGTTCAGCGGCAACACCGCGTGTTTCGCCCGGCCGACCGGCGGCTAGTCCGGTGTCAGTCGGCTGCCCTGCCAACAGGCGAACACAAGGAGCGCGGAATCTTGGACACGCTGGAGAAGACCGCCGCGGGAACCCCGTCCGGCGGTGTCGGTCCGGCCGATGCCGCACCGCTCGACCTGGCAGCACCGAGCCGCTCCCGCTACCATGACCTGGTGCTGATGAGGCGGATGGGTCGCATGGTGGCGGCGGTGACATCCGCCGCAGCCGCGGCGGCGCTGTGCCCCGCCGCCCTGCCCACCGCGGGTGCCGCGCCCTGCCCGGACGTCGAGGTGGTCTTCGCCCGCGGCCGCATCGAACCGCCCGGCACCGGCCAGGTCGGCGACGCCTTCGTGCAGGCACTGCGCGCCAGGACCGACCTGGACGTCGGCTTCTACGCCGTGGACTATCCGGCCGACACCGAGGTGATCCAGGGCGCCAACGATATGAGCCGGCACATCCAGAACATGGCCGCCAACTGTCCCGGCACCCGCCTGGTGCTGGGCGGCTACTCCCTCGGCGCCGCGGTGACCGACGTGGTGCTGGCGGTGCCGGCGCCGGTGTTCGGCTACAAGAACCCGTTGCCCCTGGGGATGAACGAACAGATCGCCGCGGTGGCTCTGTTCGGCAACGGAACCCGCAAGGTTCTCGGCCCGGTCTCCGAAATCAGTCCGCTCTACGGGGACAAGACCATCGACCTGTGCACCGCGGACGACCCGATCTGCAACGCCAACCTCGATCCCAACACCTGGGCGGATAACTGGCCGGCGCATCTGCAGGCGGCCTACATCGACTCCGGCCTGGTGGACCAGGCCGCGGCATTCGTCGCGGCCCGGCTCTGACCGCCGCTCAGTCCAGGCTTCGCACGTCCCGTGTCACCGAAACCCGGGCCGCCAACTGATCGTCGGACGGGTAGTCCACACCGATCAGCGTCAGGCCGCGGGCAGGCGCCGCGGCGAAGTCACTCGACCGGCTATCGGCACCCAGAAGCGTTGCGCACCAACCCGGTTCGCGACGGCCCTCGCCCACCGCGAGCAGGGCGCCGACCAGTGACCGCACCATCGACCAGCAGAACGCGTCGGCGCTGACGTAGGCGGTGAGCAGATCGCCCTCCCGCGCCCAGTCGAGGCGTTGGAGTTCGCGGATCGTCGTCGCCCCGGGGCGTTGCCGGCAGAACGCGGCGAAGTCGTGCAGGCCCAGCAGTGCCGACGACGCGGCAGTCATCGCGTCGAGGTCGAGAGCCCTCGGCCAGGGGGTGACGAAGCGGGCCTGCTGGGGTTCGCACCCGTAGGGCGCCAGCGACAGGCGGTAGGCGTAGTGCCGGCGCAACGCGGAGAAACGGGCGTCGAAACCCGCTGGCGCACGGCTTGTTCGGCGAACCCGGACGTCCTCCGGCAGGAACTTGGCCAGCCGGCGGACCAGCGGATCGAACTCGTCGTCACCGCTGCGGGGTCGCCGCGGATAGGCGTTGCCCACCGCACCGGCGGGCACATCGACATGAGCCACCTGGCCGCTGGCATGCACCCCGGTATCGGTGCGCCCGGCTCCGAAGATCCGGATCGGCACCCGGAACACCGTCGACAACGCGCCTTCGAGCACACCGGCGACGGTCCGCTGTTGGTCCTGGACCGCCCAGCCGGCGAAATCCGTTCCGTCGTAGGCGATGTCCAAGCGCAGCCGGACCGGGTCCGGCGCGTCGCGCGAGTCCGACGGACCGTCAGGACTCGTCAGACTCGCCCTGCTCCTCGTAGACGACAACGGCCTGGGTGTCGGCGATGCCGGCGTCCTCCGCCTCGACCGCCTCGACCGACTCGACGGGCTCGGCTTCCACCGGGGCAGGCGCCGGAGCGGCCTTGGCCGCCGCGGCCTGCTGCGCCGACGCCGCGGCCCGGCGGGCCCGGTTGGCCTCCGAGACCACCGTCTTCTCCCGGACCAGTTCGATGACCGCCATCGGGGCATTGTCGCCCTTGCGCGCCTCGACCTTGACGATGCGGGTGTAGCCGCCGTTGCGGTCGGCGAAGAACGGACCGATCTCGGCGAACAGGGTGTGCACCACGTCCTTGTCGCGGATCTTCTTCATCACCTCACGCCGGTTGTGCAGCGTGCCCTTCTTGGCGTGGGTGATGAGCTTCTCGGCGTAGGGCCGCAGCGCCCGGGCCTTGGGCTCGGTGGTCTTGATCCGGCCGTGCTCGAACAGCGACGTGGCGAGGTTGGCCAGGATCGCCTTCTGGTGCGACGAGGACCCGCCGAGGCGGGGACCCTTGGTGGGCTTAGGCATGTGAAACTCCTGGCATTGCGACTGTCTCCTATGTGGGGCCGACCCCCGTATCAGGTAGGGCCGGGACGACGGGTGGGCGAAGCTGGTTGGGGGAGAAACCTTCTCAGAGCTGTTCGGTCTCGGCGTAGTCGACGTCGTTGTCGACGTCGTAGCCGTTGTCGGAGTTCCATGTCCCGGTGGCGACGTCGTAGCCGGCCACCTCGGACGGGTCGAAGCTGGCCGGGGAGTCCTTCAGCGACAGACCGAGCTGATGCAGCTTGATCTTGACCTCGTCGATGGACTTCTGGCCGAAGTTGCGGATGTCGAGCAGGTCGGACTCGGTGCGGGCGACCAGTTCGCCGACGGTGTGCACGCCCTCGCGCTTGAGGCAGTTGTAGGACCGCACGGTCAGATCGAGGTCGTCGATCGGCAGCGCGAACGCGGCGATGTGGTCGGCCTCGGCCGGCGACGGCCCGATCTCGATGCCCTCGGCCTCGATGTTGAGCTCGCGGGCCAGGCCGAACAGCTCCACGAGGGTCTTTCCGGCCGAGGCCAGGGCGTCCCGTGGGCTGACGGAGTTCTTGGTCTCGACATCCAGGACCAGCTTGTCGAAGTCGGTGCGCTGCTCGACGCGGGTGGCCTCCACCTTGTAGGTCACCTTGAGCACCGG
>NZ_JBBATF010000135.1:0-6670 GCF_040398885.1 Mycobacterium sp.
GCGCCCGGTTGCGGCGCGCGCCGAGCACGTGCGGGGCGACGGCGACGGCGGCCAGCGCGCCGAGCGCCCCGGCCAGTCCGGCGAACACCCCGAAGTGATGGGTCCACTTGGTGGGGGTGAGCATCATCGCCAGGAAGGAGATGACGGTGACGCCGACGATGCGCCGGCTCGGGCCGGCCGCCGTGCCTGGAATGTGGCTGCGGCGCAACATCATTGCGACCGTGACGGCCAGCGCGAGGATCAGCGCCAGCACCGCGAACCGGCGGGCGATCGCGCCGTCCGGAGTGGTCAGGAACAGGCGGGCGTAACGAATGTGCTCGTCGAACCAGGTCAGGCTCGGCCCCACCGCCCGCTTGAGCGCGCTGGCCTGCGCGACCGCGGCGAAGGTCTGGTCCCGGAACATCAGGATCACCGTCACCGTGGTGGCGGCGGCGATCGGCGCGATCAACGGCAGCAGCCCGAACTGCCGGGAGCGGCGGCGCAGGATGGTGAGCAGCGGCCCGATGGCCACCAGCAGCGCGCCGATCGCGGCTACGCCCGTCGGGCCCGAGAACAGTGTCAGCGCGCCGATGACGCAGGCGACCGCGACCGGCAGCAGTCGGCTGGTGGCGACCCCGCGCTCGACCGAGCACCAGGTGGCCAGGATGCCCAACGCGATGATCGGCTCCGGCCGCAGGCCGTTGTTCAGCGGCAGCCAGAACGTCAGGAACATCCCCGCGGCGGTCCAGGCCGCGGCCCGGCTGTGCCTGACGGCGACACCCAGTCGGGGGATCACCTCCCGGCTGATCAGCCACCAGCACGCCAGCGCCATCACCAGCGTCGGCAGCCGCATCCAGATGCTCGCCGTCGACACCTGCGCCCACATCGCCAGCAGGTCGTAGTACCAGCCGAACGGAGACTCCGGGGCGCCGAACCAGCGGTAGTAGTTGGCCGTGTAGCCGGCGTTCTCCGACACCCGCGCCATGGTCAGGATGTAGCCGTCGTCGGAGGTGTTGGCGCCGACGAAGTGCCACCACAGCAGGACGGCGGTCACCACGGCGTCCAGCGGGCGCGGTGACCACCATCGGCCGGGCAGGAACCGGCGCGCCCGGATGCCGTCGGCGGCGTCGAGGATGTGCAGGGCGATCAGCGCGGCGACCGTGAGTGCCAGGCCGAGCAGCATCGCGACTGTCTTCAGCGGCGTCGGCCCGGTGCTGTAGCGGGTGTCGATGGTCGCCGACAGGCGGAGCCCCGGGGGGGCGGGCCCGGACAGGTCGGTGAAGACGCCGACGACCTGCGGCCGGAGGTCCAGCCCGTCCCGCTCACCCCGTAGCGGGGCACCGTCCCGTGCCGTCAGGCCGACGAATTCGCCGGCGACCTGACCGGCCCGCGCGACGACGATGAGCTCCCGGCAGCCCGGGCCGAGCACCCGGCTCATCGGCGCCACCAGCACCGGGGTGTTGCGCGTCGCGACCACCAGATCGTCGCCCGCCCGCTGGATCACCAGGCCGCGGTCGGCGGCGTTGGGGGCCTGCTTGGGCACCGTCGAGAGCAGCACCGGTTCGGCGGCGGTGAGCCCGGCCGCCGTCCGGCACGGCACGCTGATCTCCAGATCCGTTGGCACATAACCGATCAGCGGAGCGGTGACGCCGGCCAGGGTGCCGTCCTGCGGCCAGTTCAGTTGCGCGGTGGTCTGCTTGACCGGCAGGAACGGCGTCAGAACCGCGAACAGCACCCCCAGCAGGCCGGCGACGGTGGCGACCAGTCGGGCGGTTCGGTAGTTGCCCCGGGCCCGTGTCACGGGGGTTGATGGTAGTGGGCGAGGCCAGGTCCATGGCGCAAGGCCAGCACTCATGCGCAAACGCATGATACGGTGCGAATATGCCCAAGACCGTGCAGATTCGCGACATTGACGACGAGGTCTATGCGGCGCTGGTGCGTCGGGCGGCAGAGGAAGGCGTGACCGTGCCGGAGCTTCTGCGCCGCGAGGCGGCCCGCTTGGCGGCCCGTCCGTCCATGGCCGAGTGGTTGTCGCGGATCGGCCGAAGGCCGTCGACGGTGTCCACCGCGGAGGTGCTGGCCACTCTCGACGAGTGGCGCGGCGAGTGGCCAGATGCTCGTCGTTGACGCATCGTGCCTTTTCGAGGTGGTGGCCGACACCCCGCGATCCCGGGAGATCGCCGCGCGACTGGCCGCCGATACCGATCATGCGGCACCCCAGGTGATCGACGTCGAGGTGTTCGGCGTGATCCGCGCGCACTACCTCCGAGGGCAGCTCGACGGGACCGCTGCCGGACAGGCGGTTGCCGATCTGCGCGACTGGCCCGGGGAACGAATCGGTCATCGCTGGCTGATCGGCCGCGCCTGGGAACTCCGCGATTCAGTGCGTGGTTGGGATGCTTTCTATGTCGCGCTGGCGGAAGCCTTCGACGCGACGCTGTTGACCTCGGACGGCAGGCTCGCCCGTGCCCCCGGCATCCGGTGCCGCGTCCAAGTCCTCTGAGGGGCCGGAAGGGATTCGATTCACCCCGATTCGTTCCGCACCGCGAGCACGAACGGCCCGATGGTCTTCACCGTGAAGTGCGGTTCGGCGAAAAGTCCCGCGTCCAGGTCGACGGTGTAGCGCCGCACATTGGGCTGATTGGGGTAGACGTCCTCGGCCAGGCGCAGGGTATAGGTGTTCGCCGAACCGGCGGCGCCGCCGCGGCGCATGAGGAACACCGTCGGCGCCGGCCAGGGCAGCGTGTCGAGGGCCTCGGCGAACTCGCCGGCGTCGTCCAGTTCGCCCCAGGACTCGATGGCCGCGGCCCGCTTGTCGAACTCCGCCAACGGGTTTGCGTAGTGCGACGTCAGCCCCTGGAACCCGAAGTAGGGGTAGTAGGACAGGAAGCTGTAGTCCGCGGTCATCACCACGGTCTCGTCGCGCGGCCTGCCGGTGGCCTGCCGGATGGCCTCGTCGACCTTCGGGTAGTACTTCTCCGCCCCGGGTGGCCGGCGGTCGCCGCGCTGTCCGTCGCCGTCGGTGTCGGTGTAGGCCACCGTGATGTCGGGCCGCAGTACGTGCGGGATGTCCTGGCTGAAGCCGATCGCCCCGATCAGCCCGACGGCGATGGCGACGGGGATGACGCGAGGACTCCAGCTGCCCGCAACCTCGATGAAGCCGAATACCCCAGCCGCGGACAGCAGCACCACCAACGTCGGCTGAAGCCGGAAGGACAGCAGCGTGGTGCCGGCCAGCGTGGTGAGCATCGACAGCAGCGACCATGCATACAGCGCCACAACACCGATACCCAACGCTGCGGCCCTGGTCGATCCCTTCCCCCGCCAGGCGATCCACACCGTGCCGAGCATGCACAGCGCACCCAGCAGCGAGAACTGCAGCATCGGGAAGGTCAGCACCGCCCCGTCGCCGGGTAGGTAGTGCTGGGCGACGCCGGTGTCGGACAGCGGGCCCCGCGCCGCGCGAACGAGGAAAGGCAGCCAGGTGACCGCGGCCACCGCGGCGGCGATCACCGCCACCACCGCCAGTCGCAGCAGGGGGTCGACGCTGCGGCGCAGCACTGCGGCAACCAGCGCCATGAGGGTCACGGTGAACGCGGTGTAGGCCAGCAGCAAGGTGTAGAAGGTGGCGGCCAACCCGAGGAACAGTCCCACCCCGATGACGGCCGCCCAGCCGGAATGGCCGGACCCGCCACCCCGCAGCCCGGACCAGGCCAACACCAGCACCGGCGGGATCAGGACGGTGATGACGGCGGCATACGGCTCAGGCGATGCGTAGGCCAGTGTGACGGCGGCGGTCGCGGCGGTGACCGCCAACGCGTACTCGAACCGAATCATGGCCGCCCACAACACGAATGCCACCGCGACCGCGATCGCCATCGAGGTGATCGCCCAGGGCTTGTACATCTCCCAGGCCGGGGTTCCGGTGAGAACGGCGGCCCGCCCGCCGATCCAGAACCACCCCGGCGGATAGAACGGCGGCAGTCCGGCGTAGGTCATGTCCCGCAGTGCCGGGCTGTCGGTCAGCCGGGTCAGGTACTCGGTGCGGAACTGCTGGTCCACCGAGATCCCGAACAGGTACAGCTTGGTCGCGCCCAGGGGCATGCCCAGGGTCACCACCACCAACGCCGACAGCAGCACCGGTGCGGCGAGTTGGGCCACCCACCGGGCGCCCGGGCGCAACCGCCACACCGCCCCGGCCGCAACGAGGCCCAGCAGGCAGCAGACCTGGCCCACCGTCGTCAGCGCGTGCAACTGGTTCGAGGAGGGGAACGCCGGCCACTCCACCGTCGAGATCGCCGCCAGCCCGACGACGGACACCACGACGGCGGCAATCGCCGCAAGCAGCATCTGAGCGGCGACCGCGACGCCGTTGCGCACCGATCTCACAGTTGGGCTAGATGGGGAGCTTGCGGAAGACGGGCCGCGGGACGTGCCGCAGCACCATCATGACGTAGCGGAAAGTGCCCGGCGCCCAGACCAATTCCTTGCCCTTGGCCGACGCGGTGACCGCCAGGTCCGCGACGTACTCCTTGTCGACGGTCAGCGGGGCTTCCTTGACGTGCGCACTCATCCGGGTCCGGACCTGACCGGGCCGGATGACCAGGACGTTGACGCCGTACGGCTTCAACGCCTCGCCGAGGCCGAGGTAGAAACCGTCCAGGCCGGCCTTGGTGGACCCGTAGACGAAGTTGGACCGGCGCACCCGCTCGCCGGCCGCCGAACTCATCGCGATGATCCGGCCGAAGCCCTGGGCCCGCATCTTCTCCCCGAGCAGCACCCCGACCGAAACCGCCGCGGTGTAGTTGATCTCGGCGATCTGCACGGCCTTGCGCTGGTCCTGCCACAGCTCTTCGGCGTCGCCGAGCAGACCGAACGCGACGATCGCCACGTCTATGTCTATCGGGGCGCCGTCTGACGAGAAGCACTCGTCGATCACCGCCGGGTGGCCGGCGGTGTTCACCGCGTCGAAGTCCACCAGGGTCACCGATTTCGCCCCGGCGCGGGTCATCTGTTCGACGGCGTCCGCGCGGCCCGGGTCGTCGGGCAGTGCGGCCAGGATGATGCGGGCGGGTGCGTCGCGGAGGTATCGCGCGCAGATGGCCAGCCCGATCTCGGAGGTGCCGCCGAGCAGCAGGATGGTCTGGGGATTGCCGACCGCGTCAAGCACCATTTACAGCAACTCCAAACGTCGGGCCATGTCCGAGGCGAACACCGCGTGCGGATCAACCCTGCGGCGCAGCGCGATCCACTCGTCGATGCGCGGGTACATGGCGTGGAAGGTCTCCGCACTGGTGCGCGAATCCTTGGCGGTGTAGAGCCGCCCGCCGAACCGCAGCACCCGGCGGTCCAGGTCGGTGACGAACTCGCTAAGGCCGGCCTTGATCGGGAAGTCGACGCAGACGTTCCAGCCCGGGATCGGAAAGCTCAGCGGCGCTTGGTTTCCCGGGCCGAACAGCTTGAAGACGTTGAGGAACGTGTAGTGGCCGGAGGCCTGGATGTCGACGATGATCGCCTTGAACTCCTCGACCGCCTCCATCGGGACGACGAACTGGTACTGCAGGAATCCGGCCGGCCCGTAGGCGCGGTTCCACTCGCCGAACATGTCCAGCGGGTGGTAGAACTGCGTGAGATTCTGGACCTTGCCGCGGTAAGTGCCCGACTTGCGGTACCACAGTTCGCCGATCGGGCCGAAGGTGTACTTGTTGGCCAGCCCGTTGGGGAAGAGGTCGGGGAAGGTGAGCAGTTGCGGCGCATCGAATTTCAGCGGGTTGCGCTGCAGCTTCTCGGGCAGCTGGTCCAGCCGGGCCAGTGAGCCGCGGGAGATGGCCGCACGGCCCAGCTTCGGCGGCGGGCTGATGGCGTCGAACCAGGCGCTGGAGTAGGTGTAGTCGGCCTCGCTGCCGTCGCTGTGGAAGGCGATGGTCTCGTCCAGGCTGCGGGTGACGTCGCCGTCGGCGATGAAGTACGCCGTCTCGGTCGGGGTCATCTCGATGGTGGCCCGCATGATGATCCCGGTCAGGCCGTTGCCGCCCACGGTCGCCCAGAACAGGTCGGCGTCGGGGCCGTCGGGGGTGACGGTGCGCACCTGTCCGTCGGCGGTGAGCAGGTCGATGGAGCGGACGTGGTTGCCGAAGCTGCCCGCGCTGTGGTGGTTCTTGCCGTGGATGTCGCAGCCGATCGCCCCGCCGATGGTGACCTGCCGGGTGCCGGGCAGCACCGGGACCCACAGCCCGCAGGGCAGCGCGGCCTTCATCAGCTGGTCCAGGCTCACCCCGCCGTCGACGTCGACCATCCGGGTGGCGGCGTCGACGGAGTGGATGCGGTTCAGCGCGGTCATGTCGATGACCAGCCCGCCGCCGTTCTGGGCGTTGTCGCCGTAGGAACGGCCCAGTCCGCGGGCCAGGACCCCGCGGTGGCGTCCCTCGGAGGCGCGGTCGGCGGCGCGGACGACGGCCCGGACGATCTCCTCGGGATCCGGGGTCGTCAGAACCTCGGCGACGCTGGGCGCGGTGCGCCCCCAGCCGGTCAGCCGCTGCTGGCTTGTCGTTGCGGACATCGTGACGAGGGTACCGTCACACCGGGCGCCGGCCCCACCAAATCCCGGGTCGCTACGCTCCTGCCCTCCTCTGGACTATCCCGGGTCGCTACGCTCCTGCCCTCCTCTGGACTATCCCGGGTCGCTACGCTC
>NZ_JBBATF010000135.1:6770-8905 GCF_040398885.1 Mycobacterium sp.
CTGCCCTCCGGAATATCCACACGCGCTGGACGATGAAGTTGATGACGGTCGCCGTGCCCTGCGCCACCACGAACGCCACCGGCAGCGCCCAGTCCTGGTAATCCAGAATCCGCAGGGTCAGGTGGTTCAGCCCGACCTGCACCACGAAGGTCAGCGCGTAGAGAACCATGACCTTGACGAAACGCGAGGCGCTGGGCTCGGCCCCGAAGGTCCAGCGCCGGTTGATCAGGTAGGCGGTCAGGGTGCCGGCGACGAAGCCGAGGGCCTTGGCCAGGTCCACCTGGAGCCCGACGACCTTGTAGAGGAAGTAGTACAGGCCGAAGTCGACAACGGCCGAGAAGCCGCCGGTGAGCACGAACCGCAGCAACTGGGTCTTCAGGCTCAGCGGTGGGGGGTGGGCGATCTCGGCCATCGCCGGAAGCTTAGGCGATCGCCCGGCCCGTGATGGGCGCCCGCGGTCCCCGGCTGAGGCCGTTCGGCCCTTGTGGGGGGCGCTGCCGGCCGGACACGATTTGGCACATGGCCGATGATCCGGTGACCGTCCTCGACGAACGTGAGGCATGGAAACTGCTGTCCGGCGTCGCACTCGGCCGGCTGGTGACCTACTTCGGCGCCCAGTTGGAGATCTTCCCGGTCAACTTCGTGGTGCACAGGGGCACGGTGCTGTTCCGCACCGCCGAGGGGACCAAGCTCTTCACCACCGTGATGAACGAGAAGGTGCTCTTCGAGGCCGACGACCACACCGTCGCCGAGGGCTGGAGCGTGATCGTGCGCGGCACCGCCCGGGTGCTCAGCAGCGCCGAGGACATCCGGGAGGCCGACGGGGCCGGGCTGCTGTCGTGGGTGCCCACCGAGAAACTGCGGTTCGTGCGCATCACCCCTACCGAGATCAGCGCCCGCCGCTTCCGGTTCGGGGCCGCCCTGGATCACGGGCACGTCCCGGGCTGAGCGAGTTGTGAGCTACACCCAGTAGGGCACCCGGGCGCGGTACTGCCGCAATGCCAGGCCGGCCGCTGACCACCCCGCCACCGTCAGCGCGATCACCACGATCCAGTGCCGCGGCTCCTGGTGCGCCCCGAGCAGGGGGGCCCGCACGATGTCCAGGTAGTGCAGCAGCGGGTTGAGTTCGATGATCCGCCAGTACTGACCGGCGCCCTGCTTCTCGAGGGTCTCGGCGTTCCAGATGATCGGGGTCATGAAGAACAGCAACTGCACCAGCGAGGAAAGCAGGGGCCCGATGTCGCGGTAGCGGGTGGCCAGGATGCCGAAGCAGAACGACACCCACACGCAGTTCAGCATGATCAGCACCAGGGCCGGCAGCACCGACAGATCGGCCCACGACCACGGCTTGGGATAGATGATCGCGATGATCACGAAGATGACGATGTTGTGCGCGAACAGGATCATCTGGCGCCACACCAGACGGTAGACGTGCACGCTCAATGGCGTCGGAAGCTGTTTGATCAGGCCCTCGTTGGCGATGAACACCTCCGACCCCTCAAGGATCGCAGCGTTGATCATGTTCCAGATGATCAGCCCCAGCGTCACGTACGGAAGATGCTCGGAGAGCGGAAGTTTGAACAGCTTGGAGTAGAGCAGACCCATCGCGATCGCGGTGGTGCCGGTGGCGATGGTGATCCAGAACGGGCCGAGCACGCTGCGGCGGTACTTCTGCTTGATGTCCTGCCAGCCCAGGAACAGCCACAACTCGCGCTTGCGGAATCCCTCGATCAGATCGCCCCGGGCGCGGCCGAAGGTCTTGGACTGGCTGGCCGCCTCGATGATGGTCACGACGGTCCTCCCGTCAGAGGTTGGGGTCGGCTGAATTTCTCTTGACGGCCCATGCGGCGCAGTCGGATCCACTCCCGCAGTCCGGCCGGGTCACGACGGGTGATGAGGAAGTACCAGCCGAACCGCACCCACTCCTGGGGCAGCAGCCGGCGAAGGCCGCGCTGGGACAGCACATAGCCGCGGTTGCGGTAGGTGAAGAACCGCTTGGCCGGGTCGTCGGGGTACTGGGTGTGCATGCGTCCGCCGAGGATCGGCTTGAACTCGTCGCTGCCGTAGGGATGCAGGTAGGCGGTGTCCAGGCAGGTGCCGAACGGCAGGCCGCTGCGCACCAGGCGGCGGTGCAC
>NZ_JBBATF010000136.1:0-8883 GCF_040398885.1 Mycobacterium sp.
GAGGCGATGTTCGTCCGGCAGAGCATCGACCTCTACCACAAGCAGGCCATCGACACCGGGGCCCGGATCGTCCATGCCTGCGGGTTCGACTCGGTGCCCTCCGACATGACGGTGTACGCGTTGTTCGACCGCGCCCGCCGCGACGGGGCCGGTGAACTGCTGGACACCAACTACGTGCTGCGCGACTTCGCCGGCGGGGTGTCCGGCGGCACGGTCGCCTCGATGATCGAGGTGATGCGCGCCGCCTCCAGCGACCCGGACACCCGCAAGCTGCTCGAGGATCCCTACACCCTGGCCCCGGACCGCGGCGCCG
This sequence comes from Mycobacterium sp., assembly GCF_040398885.1. GTDB lineage: Bacteria > Actinomycetota > Actinomycetes > Mycobacteriales > Mycobacteriaceae > Mycobacterium. Next base: position 314 of record NZ_JBBATF010000136.1, read on the forward strand.
AGCCGGAGTTCGGGCCGCAGCCCGACCTGCCCTGGCGTCGCGGCCGCGACATCGCGCCGGAACTGGCCGGAGTGTGGGCCGGCGGGTTCGTCATGGCGCCCTACAACACCCGCATCGTGCGGCGCAGCAACGCGTTGCTGGACTACGCCTACGGCCGCCGGTTCCGGTACGCCGAGTACCTGGGCACCGGCCGGTCCGTCATCGCGCCGGTGGTCTCGGCGGTGACCACCGCGATCACCGCCGGCAGCGCGGCGCTGGGCTACCGGTTGTTCCGGTTCCTGCCGCGAGCCCTGGTCGATCGCCTGGCGCCCGAACCCGGCACCGGTCCCAGTGCGGAAGTCCGGGACAACGGCCGCTACCGGGTCGATACCTACACCACCACCTCCACCGGCGCCCGCTACGTGGCCACCATGGCCCAGAGCGGCGACCCCGGCTACAAGGCCACCGCGGCGATGCTGGGGGAGTGCGGGCTGGCTCTGGCGCTGGACCGCGACAAGCTGTCCGATCTCCATGGTGTGCTCACCCCGGCGGCCGCCATGGGCGATGCGTTACTGGTCCGGCTGCCGCGGGCCGGGATCACGCTGGAGACGGCACGGCTCGGCGCAACGCCGTCGGCATAAATTCGTGCATCCCCGCCTCCGGCTGACTACTGTCGGAACCGATTCATCCCGTGGCAGCGCAATTCGCGAAAGTGGTACCCCAACATGGCCGGTCTCGACGACCTCTACAACCAGATCCCAGTGGCGGACATCGCCAGCAGACTCGGCGCCGACCCGGGTGAGGTGACCAACGCCATCCAGACCCTGGTGCCGACCCTGCTGGGCACCCTGCATGAGAACGTCCAGGCCGAGGACATCGATTCCTCGCATCTGGAGTCCACCGTCGTCGCCGTGGGCCAGAGCGACCTGCTCGACGGCGGCGTCAACGTCGACCAGATCGACCAGGGCCACGGCAACCAGATGGTCGCCAGCCTGTTCGGGGGCAACGACACCAACCAGGTCGCCTCGGCGCTGGCCGGAGCGGGCGCTCCGGGCGGAGACCTGATCCGGCGGCTGCTGCCGATGCTGGCGCCGATCGTCCTGGCCTACGTCGGCCGGCAGTTCTCGCAGCGCGGGGCGTCCGGCGCCGGAGCCCAGGCGCAGGCGCAGGCGGTCCCGGGCGGCGGGATGGGCGACCTGCTGGGCAGCATCCTCGGCGGTGGCGGTGCGCCGGCGGGCAACAACCCGCTGGGCAACATCCTCGGCAGTGTGATGGGCGGCGGCCAGGGTGGTGCACTGGGCAACATCCTGGGCGGGCTGCTGCGCGGCGGCCGCTGAGGCCCCAGCGGCCGCAGGTCCGGTTGAGCGCCTGCTGTCCACCGTTCCTAGAATCAAGCGGTGCCTGACGACACCCGCGCCGCCGCCGATCCCCCTGCCGGTCTCCAGGACCTCCCCAAGGCATGGGATCCGGGCGCGGCAGAGGCCGATCTCTATCAGGGCTGGGTCGATTCCGGCTACTTCACCGCCGATGCCGGCAGCGGCAAGCCGCCCTACTCGATCGTGCTGCCGCCGCCCAACGTGACCGGCAGCCTGCACATGGGCCACGCACTGGACCACACCCTGATGGACGCCCTGACCCGCCGCAAGCGGATGCAGGGCTACGAGGTGCTGTGGCTGCCCGGCATGGACCACGCCGGCATCGCCACCCAGACCCTGGTGGAAAGACAACTCGCCGCCGACGGGAAGACCAAGGAGGACCTCGGCCGCGAGCAGTTCGTCGAGAAGGTCTGGGAGTGGAAGCACCGGTCCGGCGGGACGATCGGCGCCCAGATGCGCCGACTCGGCGACGGGGTGGACTGGTCCCGCGACCGCTTCACCATGGACGAGGGACTGTCCCGGGCGGTGCGCACCATCTTCAAGCGCCTCTACGACGCCGGGCTGATCTACCGGGCCGAGCGCCTGGTCAACTGGTCGCCGGTGCTTCAGACGGCGATCTCCGACCTGGAGGTGAAGTACGAAGAGGTCGAAGGCGAACTGGTCTCGTTCCGGTACGGCTCTCTTGACGACTCCCAACCGCACATCGTGGTGGCCACCACCCGGATCGAGACGATGCTCGGCGACACCGCCATCGCGGTGCATCCCGACGACGACCGCTACCGCGACCTGGTCGGAAAGACGCTGCCGCATCCCTTTCTGGATCGTCGCGTCATCATTGTTGCCGACACCCACGTCGACCCCGAATTCGGAACCGGTGCCGTCAAAGTCACACCGGCCCATGATCCCAACGACTTCGAGATCGGGATGCGGCACAACCTGGCGATGCCCTCGATCATGGACACCAAGGGCCGGATCGCCGACACCGGAACCACTTTCGACGGCCTGGACAGGTTCGAGGCGCGCTATGCGGTCCGCAAGGCACTTGAGGACCAGGGCCGAATCGTCGCCGAGAAGCGCCCGTACCTGCACAGCGTCGGGCACTCCGAGCGCAGCGGCGAGCCCATCGAACCGCGGCTGAGCATGCAGTGGTGGGTGAAGGTCGAGTCGCTGGCCAAGGCGGCCGGCGACGCGGTTCGCAACGGCGACATCGTGATCCACCCCAAGAGCCTGGAGCCGCGCTGGTTCGCCTGGGTCGACGATATGCACGACTGGTGCATATCCCGGCAGCTGTGGTGGGGACACCGCATCCCGATCTGGCACGGCCCGGACGGACAGGTCGCCTGCGTCGGGCCCGACGAGACCCCGCCGGAGGGCTGGGAGCAGGACCCCGACGTGCTGGACACCTGGTTCTCCTCGGCGCTGTGGCCGTTCTCCACGATGGGCTGGCCCGACCGCACCCCGGACCTCGAGAAGTTCTATCCCACAAGCGTTCTGGTGACCGGATACGACATCCTGTTCTTCTGGGTGGCCCGGATGGTCATGTTCGGGACCTTCGTCGCCGACGACGACGCCGTCACCGGCGGCGGCACGCGCGACCCGCAGGTCCCGTTCCGGAACGTATTCCTGCACGGCCTGATCCGCGACGAGCACGGCCGCAAGATGAGCAAGTCGCGGGGCAACGGCATCGACCCGCTGGACTGGGTGGAACTGTTCGGCGCCGACGCCCTGCGGTTCACCCTGGCCCGCGGCGCAAGCCCCGGCGGCGACCTCTCCATCGGCGAGGACCACGCCCGGGCCTCCCGCAACTTCGCCACCAAGTTGTTCAACGCCACCCGGTTCGCGCTGATGAACGGCGCCGCCCCCGCGCCGTTGCCGTCCCCCGACGCGCTGACCGACGCCGACCGGTGGATCCTGGGACGGCTGGAAGAGGTTCGCGCCGAGGTTGATTCGGCGTTCGAGGGCTACGAGTTCAGCCGCGGCTGCGAGGCGCTCTACCACTTCGCCTGGGACGAGTTCTGCGACTGGTACCTGGAACTGGCCAAGGTCCAGATCGCCGCGGGACTGGGCCACACCACCGCGGTGCTGGCCGCGGTTCTGGACACACTGCTCAAGCTCCTGCACCCGGTGATGCCGTTCGTGACCGAGGTGCTGTGGAAGCAACTGACCGGGCGGGAGTCGCTAGTGGTGGCACAGTGGCCGGCCGGTTCCGGCGTCGCGCCGGACGCCGCCGCCACCCGGCGGATCTCGGACATGCAGAAACTGGTCACCGAGGTCCGCCGGTTCCGCAGCGACCAGGGTCTGGCCGACCGCCAGAAGGTGCCGGCCCGGTTGGAGGGCGTCGCCGAGGCCGGACTGGACGCCCTGGTGGCGCCGGTGACCGCGCTGGCGTGGCTGACCACACCGGAGGCCGAATTCCGGGCATGCGCGCAGGTGGAGGTGCGGCTTTCGGTCGGCACCGTCGGCGTCGAACTGGACACCTCCGGCAGCGTCGACGTCGATGCCGAGCGGCGCCGACTGGAGAAGGATCTGGCCGCCGCGCAGAAGGAACTGGCCGGCACCGCGGCCAAACTCGGCAACGACGCCTTCCTGGCCAAGGCGCCCGGCGCCGTCGTCGACAAGATCCGAGAGCGCCGGAAGCTCGCGGGCGAGGAAGTGGACCGGATCACCGCGCGACTGGCTTCGCTCACATGAGCGCCGGCCGGCGGCATCCGGACCCGGCGCCCGTCGAGCCCACCCCCGACGAGATCGCGTCGCTGATCCAGGTCGAACACCTGCTCGACCAGCGCTGGCCCGAAACCAAGCTGGAGCCCAGCATCTCCCGGATGGAGGAGCTGATGGAACTGCTGGGTTCACCCCAGCTGAGCTACCCGTGCATCCACATCGCCGGGACCAACGGAAAGACGTCGGTCGCGCGGATGATCGACGCGCTGCTCACCGCGTTCGGGCAGCGCACCGGCCGCACCACCAGCCCGCACCTGCAGTCCCCGGTGGAACGGATCGCCATCGACAACGAGCCGGTCAGCCCGGCCCGCTACGTCGACACCTACCGGGAGATCGAGCCTTTCGTGCAACTCGTCGACGCCCACTCGGAGGCCGGCCGCGGTCCGGCGATGAGCAAGTTCGAAGTCCTGACCGGGATGGCGTTCGCCGCCTTCGCCGACGCCCCGGTCGACATCGCCGTCGTCGAGGCCGGAATGGGCGGCACCTGGGACGCCACCAACGTCGTCGACGCGACCGTCGTGGTGTTCACCCCGATCGGGATGGACCACGCCGAATACCTCGGCGCCACCATCGGGGAGATCGCCCGCGAGAAGTCCGGCATCATCGGCATGCCCCGCGGAGAACCGGTGCCCGTCGACACCGTCGCGGTGATCGGCCGCCAACCCCCGGAGGCGCTGGCCGTGCTGCTCGAGCAGGCCGCCCGGTGCGACGCCGTGGTCGCTCGGGAGGACTCCGAGTTCGCGGTCCTGGACCGCCAGGTGGCGGTGGGCGGGCAGGTGATCGAACTGCGGGGCCTGGGCGGGGTGTACTCCGACATCTTCCTGCCGCTGCACGGCGAGCATCAGGCCCACAATGCGGTGATCGCGCTGGCCGCGGTCGAAGCCTTCTTCGGCGCCGGCGCGAGGCGCCAACTCGACGTCGAGACGGTCCGGGCCGGATTCGCGGCCGCCCGCAGCCCCGGTCGGCTGGAGCGAATGCGAAGCGCGCCAACGGTTTTCATCGACGCCGCGCACAACCCGGCGGGCGCCGAGGTGCTGACCCGGGCGTTGACCGCCGACTTCGACTTCCGCCACCTGGTCGGGGTGGTCAGCGTGATGGGGGACAAGGACGTGACCGGGATTCTGACCGCCCTGGAGCCGGCGTTCGATCGGATCGTGGCGACCCACAACGGCTCTCCGCGGGCGCTGGACGTCGACGCCCTGGCGTTGCGGGCCGAGGAGATCTTCGGACCGGACCGGGTGCTGCGGGCCGAAGCGCTGCCGGACGCGATCGAAACGGCCACCGCGCTGGCCGAGGACGCCGCCGTGGAGTCCGGGGGGATGTCGGGCGTCGGGATCGTGATCACCGGGTCGGTGGTGACCGCGGGGGCGGTCCGGTCGCTGTTCGGGAAGACCCCGGGATGACCGGCCCAGCGGCCCCGGCGGCTCCGGACCCGGCGGCTCCGGACCCCTGGAAGAGTTTCCGCGGCGTGACGGCCGGGACGCTGATCCTGGAGATCATCACCGTGCTGCTCGCCCTGCCGGTCGTCGCGGCCGTCGGCGGCGGTCTGACCCCCGGGTCGACCGCGTTCCTGGTCGGGTTCGCGGTGCTGCTGGGCCTGCTGACCGGACTGCAGGGCCGGCCGTGGGCCATCTGGGCCGACCTGGGGGTGCAACTGATTCTGGTCGCCGGCTTCCTCATCTACCCGGCCGTCGGCTTCATCGGCGTGCTGTTCCTGGTCGTGTGGGCGGTGATCGCCTCCCTGCGGGCCGAGATGCTGCGCCGGCAGCGGCTGGGCCTGTTACCCGGCCAGCTGCCGCCGCCGGACTGAGGGGTACTCTTCCCGTCGGGTCCGCGCCGTGACGATGCGGAGCGAAGCGAAGAGGAGGAACGGCGCCAGATGACCGAGCAGACTTTGGTGCTGATCAAGCCCGACGGCGTTCGGCGCGGGGTGATCGGCGAGATCATCGGCCGGATCGAAGCCAAGGGCCTCACCCTCGCGGCGCTGGAACTCAAGCACGTCGGCAACGACCTGGCCGCGGCGCACTACGCCGAGCACAAGGACAAGCCGTTCTTCGCCGACCTGCTGGAGTTCATCACCTCCGGCCCGGTCGTCGCCGCGGTCCTGGAGGGCCCGCGGGCCGTCGCGGCGTTCCGGCAGTTGGCGGGCGGCACCGACCCGGTCGAGAAGGCCACCCCCGGCACCATCCGCGGCGATCTCGGCCTGGAGACCCAGTACAACCTGGTGCACGGCTCGGATTCGCCGGAATCGGCCGCCCGCGAGATCGCGCTCTGGTTCCCCGGCCGTTGAGCCGTATGGGATACTGGGCCGGGTAACCCGGCAACGGGCCACCGGAATGAGACTTCAGGCGTACGCGACCACCGCAGAGTGCGGTGCGGCGCGACCGTCAAAGGCCGTCATTCAGCCAGAGATCTAACAACCGGCCCGGCAACCGCCGGGCTTACAGCGCAAGCCCCCGCGTGGCCGCGTCGATGGACGCGCCCGGGGGCTCTAGGAGACTAAGTGTCAGATGATGATCACAACCCGGACCTGCAAGAATCCCCGTCGCCGTGGCAGCCGCCACCGGCCGGTGAGGATCTGCCCGAACGCCTGAGGATCCACGAGCTGGCCCGGGTGCTCGGCACCACCAGCAAGCGGATCGTCGACGCCCTGGTCGAGTTCGACGGCCGCGCCCGCAGCGCCCAGTCCAGCGTCGACCAGGCGGAGGCCGTTCGGGTCCGCGAACTTCTCGCCGCCCCGCCGGCCGACGCCGCGCCGGCGATACCGATGGATCTGCCTGCCGACAGCGCGATGGTCATCGTCGGCAGCCAGGAGATCGAGCCGGAGTCGCGGCTGATCCTTGAGACTCCCGACACCGCGGCAATCGTCGAACAGCCGGCCTACATGCCGCTGTTCGTCGCGCCGCAGCCCGTGGTCGCACCGGCACGTCCGGTCGGCGACGACGAGGACGGCGAGGAGGGCGATGCCGGCGAGGAGGGCGAGGCCGGCGAGGACGCCGAGGAGGGGGACGGCGAGCGTCCGGCGAATCGCCGCCGCCGCAGGGGCCGCCGCGGTCGCGGCCGGGGCCGGGGGGAGCAGGGCGGCGCTGACGGTGAGGACTCCGAGGACTCCGAGGACTCGTCCGACACGGCGGAAGGCTCCTCCGACGAGGACGATTCCGAGTCCGGCGACGAGGCCGGCGAGGACGAATCGGCCGGCGGCGAAGCGGCCACCCGCCGCCGTCGCCGTCGCCGCCGCCGCAGGGCCGGGACCGGTGACGACGGCGATGCTTCCCCGTCGTCCCCGGACGACCCGCCGAACACGGTGGTCCACGAACGTTCCCCGCGGTCCAAGGGGGCCCGCTCCGACTCCGGTGAGATCCAGGGCATCAGCGGTTCCACCCGGCTGGAGGCCAAGCGGCAGCGTCGCCGGGACGGCCGCGACGCCGGCCGGCGCCGCCCGCCGATCCTGACCGAAGCGGAATTCCTGGCCCGGCGCGAGGCCGTGGACCGGATGATGGTGGTGCGCGACAGGATCCGGACCGAACCGCCGCACGAAGGTGCGCGCTACACCCAGATCGCCGTCATGGAGGACGGCGTCGTCGTCGAGCATTTCGTGACTTCGGCGGCCTCGGCGTCCATGGTCGGCAACATCTACCTGGGCATAGTGCAGAACGTGCTGCCCTCGATGGAGGCCGCGTTCGTCGATATCGGCCGCGGCCGCAACGGGGTGCTCTACGCCGGCGAGGTCAACTGGGAGGCCGCCGGTCTCGGCGGCTCCAACCGCAAGATCGAGCAGGCCCTCAAGCCGGGCGACTACGTCGTCGTCCAGGTCAGCAAGGATCCGGTCGGCCACAAGGGCGCGCGGCTGACCACCCAGGTGTCGCTGGCCGGCCGCTACCTGGTGTACGTGCCCGGGGCGTCGTCGACCGGAATCAGCCGAAAACTTCCCGACACCGAACGGCAGCGGCTCAAGGACATCCTGCGCGAGGTGGTGCCCGCCGACGCCGGGGTGATCATCCGCACCGCGTCCGAGGGCGTGAAGGAAGACGACATCCGCGCCGACGTCAACCGGCTGCAGGAGCGGTGGACCGGGATCGCCGAGCAGGCCGAGGCGACCAAGGCGAAGAAGGCCGGCGCCGCGGTGGCCCTCTACGAGGAGCCCGACGTTCTGGTCAAGGTCATCCGCGACCTGTTCAACGACGACTTCTCCGGGCTGCTCGTATCCGGCGACAGCGCCTGGGAGACCATCACCGGATACGTGGAATCCTTTGCGCCCGAATTGGTTTCGAAGCTCACCAAGTTCGAGGCGGCAGACGGACCCGATGTCTTCGCGGTGCATCGCATCGACGAGCAACTGGCCAAGGCGATGGACCGCAAGGTGTGGCTGCCCTCGGGCGGCACCCTGGTCATCGACCGCACCGAGGCGATGACGGTCGTGGACGTCAACACCGGGAAGTTCACCGGTGCCGGCGGCAACCTCGAGCAGACCGTCACCAAGAACAACCTCGAGGC
>NZ_JBBATF010000137.1:0-8872 GCF_040398885.1 Mycobacterium sp.
TGCGGGTGCCGGTGTTCACCGGCCACTCGCTGTCGATCAACGCCGAGTTCGCCCGGCCCCTGGGGCCCGAGCGCGCCCGCGAGCTTCTCGGCGGCGCGCCGGGGGTCACCCTAGTCGAGGTCCCCACCCCGCTGGCCGCCGCCGGCGGTGACGACTCGCTGGTGGGCCGGATCCGCCGGGACCCCGGGGTGCCCGACGGCCGCGGCCTGGCGCTGTTCATCTCCGGGGACAACCTGCGTAAGGGCGCGGCGCTCAACACCATTCAGATCGCCGAACTCCTGGCCGGCTGAAACCCCGCGCGCCACCCCGCCGAAACCAACGTTTGGGCGGGAAAGCGCGAGTAACTCCCGCCATTGCGTCGATCTCGGCGTGGAGGGCCGAAGCTGGCATGATCGTCCCATGACCATCGACGCCATCTACACCGCAGAATCCACCGCGACCGGAGGGGGCCGTGACGGTCACGTCAAGTCCTCGGACGGCAGCATCGACCTCGACGCCCGCCCGCCCCGGGAGATGGGCGGCAGCGGCGAGGGGGTCAACCCCGAACTGCTGTTCTCGGCCGGTTACTCCGTGTGCTTCCTGGGCGCGCTGCGACTGGTGGCAGCGAATACAGGAGTCCCCCTCGACGACGCCACCGCCGTGACCGTCCGGGTGGGGATCGGCAAGGACGAGACCAGCTACGGGCTGACCACCGAGATCGTCGGCTACCTGCCGGGACTCGAGCAGGCCCGGGCCGAGGAGTTGATGAAGCAGGCCAACCAGGTCTGCCCCTACTCCAAGGCCACCCGCGGCAACGTCGAGGCGACGCTGCTGACGAAGGTCTGAGGCCCGATCAGCGGGGGCGTTGGGTCCGCTCCCGGTGCAGGGTCTCGCCGCGGAAGAAGGCCGGCGACTTCAGGCTCCAGACGACCATCAGCAGCACTCCCAGGGCGATGCTGAGCACACCGATGACGAAGACCGTTCCCACCCCGGCCAGTGATCCGCCGCTGCCGTACTCGGGGCTGATCATCCGGTAGGCCTCCGACACGCCGACCGGGATGAGCACCAGCGCGGCGATCCCCGGCAGGATCACCTGACCCAGGGCGGTGCGCCAGGAACGCCAGGCGGTGTCCCAGAAGTAGACGACCGAGGAGACCGCCACGACGGTGTAGTACAGCATGATCGAGATCGCCACGCTGTAGACGCAGTCCTCGACGACGCTGTCGCTGACCATGGTGAGGCCGCTGTAGATCGCCAGCGTCGTCAGGCCGATGAACCAGGTGGTGAACTTAGGGGTCTGCGCCGCCTGATCGACGGATGCGAACCGGGCCGGCAGCGCCTTGTAGGTGGCCATCGCCAACAGTCCGCGGACGGTGGCCATCACGGTGGACATCGTCGCCGAGAACGCCGAAAGCCCGACGATCACCGCGGCGACGACCGCCCCGGCCGGCCCGACCGCCGCCCGGGCCATGCCGGAGAACACGTCCTCGACGTTGCCCTGGTAGGTGAGGCTGCCTTCGTCGGCGGCGTCCACCCCGGCGAAAGCCAGCGCCGCCACCCCGATGACGACGTAGGTGATCAGGATGATCACGATGGCGGTCACACCGACCCGGCCCGCCTGCTCCGGGGTGCCGTCGGTCTCCTCGGACATCGACAGCGCGGCGTCGAAGCCCCAGAAGACGAAGACCGCCACCAGGAACCCGCCCACCAGATCCGACAGACTGGTGATGGCGAACGGGTTGAACCAGTTCCACGAGAACGGTTCGACGGAGGGACTGCGCTCCCGGCCGATGACGTTGGCGACCAGGATCGCGGCGAAGACGATCAAACCGCCGTATTGGATGACCGTCAGGATGATGGTGGTCCGGGAGGACTCCTCGGCTCCGCGGGCCACCAGCCAGGTGGTGATCATGATGAAGGATGCGGCGACCAGGAGCTTGAACCAGGTCTTCGGTTCCTCGACACCGAGGCCGACGCTCACGGCGTTGACGATGATGCCCGAGGCCCCGACGCCGGCCAGGATGCTCGACAGCATCAGGGCGTAGCCGCCGATCCAGCCGATGTGCGGCAGGATCGCCTTGGATCCCCAGGTGAAAACGGTCCCGGAGTCGGGTGCGGCGTCGGTCAGATGCTTGTAGGCGAGCGCCACGAAGTACATCGGGATGACCGCCAGGATGAAGACGACCGGCAACTGGTAGCCGACCATCTGGGCGCCGGGCCCCAGCGCGCCGGTGAGCGAGTACGCCGGGGCGGTGGCCGCCAACCCGATGGCCACCGCGCCGATCAGGGAGACCGAGCCCTTCTTCAGACCCTTGGACTGCAGGTCGCCCATCGGCGGGTCGGTGGGCAGCGGATCCTCGCGCATGGAGCGGATTTTCCCATCTGACGCGCCGTTTCGGGGGCGCTCGGTGGATTCACCGAACCGGCCAGGTATGCACCGGTTCGTTGCTGTGCATCAGCTCGCAGTACCGGCGCAGCATCTCGGCCAGCGCCTCGGGCCGGTCCCGGCCGCGCTCCTCGAGGCGGTCCACCGTGGCGACCTGCCACACCGCTCCGTTGCGTCCGGTCTTGGCGCGTCCCTCGACGACGCCGAGATAGCGGTCACGCACGTCGGCCGCCACCTTCCAGCGCCGAAGGCCCTCGTCGGCCATCGGCAGCAGGTGGCGCAGCACCAACTCGTCGGGAGTCACCTCACCCAGGCCCGGCCAGTACAGCCGTGCCGCCATCCCATTGCGGGCCGCTTCGAGGAAATTGCCCTGTGCCGCAGCGAAACTCATCCTCGTCCACAGCGGCCGGTCCTCCTCGGAGATGGTTCGCAGCAGGCCGTAGTAGAACGCCGAATTGGCCATCATGTCCACGACGGTCGGTCCGGCGGGCAGCACCCGGTTCTCCACCCGGACGTGCGGCCGGCCGTCGACGACGTCATACACCGGTCGGTTCCAGCGGTACACCGTTCCGTTGTGCAGGCGGAGTTCGGAAAGCATCGGGGTGCGGCCCGCGGCGAGTTCGGCGGCCGGATCCTCCTCGGACAACTCGGGCAACAGCGACGGGAAGTAGCGGACGTTCTCCTCGAAGAGGTCGAAGATCGAGGTGATCCACCGCTCCCCGAACCACACCCGCGGCCGCACGCCCTGCGCCTTCAACTCCTCCGGGCGGGTGTCGGTGGCCTGTGCGAACAACTCGATGCGGGTCTCGGCCCACAGTTGGTGGCCGAAGAAGTACGGCGAGTTGGCGCCCATCGCCAACTGCGGCGCGGCGATCACCTCAGCGGCGTTCCAGTTGCCGGCGAAGTCGGCGGGGGAGACCTGGAGGTGCAGTTGCATGCTGGTGCAGGCCGATTCCGGCGCGATGGACTCGGCGTGCAGATTCAGATGGTCCGCCCCGCGGATGTCGATCAGGATGTCCTCGCCGCGGGCGGTGAAGATCGAGTCGTTGAGGGCCTGGTATCGCATCGACGGGCTCATCCAGCTGCCGGCTAGATGCTCGGGCATCAGGGTGGGCAGGATGCCGATCATCACGATGTGGGCGCCGTCGGCGCCGGCCTTGGTCTCGGCGGCGTTGAGACTGGCCCGCACCTCGGATTCCAGTTCGAGGGCGGTGCGGCCGGGCAGCGGCCGCGGCGGGACGTTGAATTCGATGTTGTAGGCGCCCAATTCGGTCTGGTAGGCCGGGTCGGCGATGGCGGCCAGCACCTCCTGGTTGGTCATCGCCGGCTGATAGTCGGCGTCGACGAGGTTGCACTCGATCTCCATCCCGGTCAGCGGGTGGTCGGACTCGAAGCTGGACTCGGCCAGCATGGTCTCGAACACGTCCAGGCACCGCTGCACCTTGTGCCGGTACTGCTGGCGGTGCGCGCGGCTGTAGCTGGTGTGCTTGACCTCTTCGCCCACGGTGACGATGCAACCTTCTCGCCGTCCGGCGCGCAAGACACCATGGTTCGCAGAGCCCCGGTAGGCCAGAATGGACGGTGGCAGACTCCCAGCACAGGCTGTCCGCCGATCACACTCGTCCTCCCATGACACCGAGGAGCACCGTGGCCGACTTCGTCGCTTCAATCGACCAGGGCACGACCAGTACCCGCTGCATGATCTTCGACCACAACGGCCTGGAGGTCGGCCGCCACCAGCTCGAGCACGCACAGATCCTGCCGCGGGCCGGCTGGGTGGAGCACAACCCGACCGAGATCTGGGGAACGACCCGCACCGTGGTGACCTCGGCGCTGAACAACACCGGTCTGTCCGCGTCCAACATCGCGGCGCTCGGCATCACCAACCAGCGCGAGACCACCATCGTCTGGCACCGCAGGACGGGCCAGCCCTACCACAACGCGATCGTCTGGCAGGACACCCGAACCGACCAGATCGCGGCCGCACTCGACCGGGACGGCCGCGGCGACGTGATCCGGCGCAAGGCCGGGCTGCCCCCGGCCACCTATTTCTCCGGAGGCAAGTTGCAGTGGCTGCTGGAGAACGTCGAGGGCCTGCGTGCCGACGCCGAAGCCGGTGAAGCGTTGTTCGGCACCCCCGACGTCTGGGTGCTGTGGAACATGACGGGCGGCCCGAACGGCGGCGCCCATGTCACCGACCCGACCAACGCCAGCCGCACCATGCTGATGAACCTCGAGACCCTGGAATGGGACGACGAACTGTTGGGCTTCTTCGGGATTCCGCGGGCGATGCTGCCCGCGATCCGGCCGTCCTCATCGCCGCGGCCCTACGGGATGACCCTGGCGGACGGACCGATGCTCGGCGAGGTTCCGGTGACGGCCAGCCTCGGCGACCAGCAGGCCGCGATGGTCGGCCAGGTGTGCCTCAAGCCGGGTGAGGCCAAGAACACCTACGGAACCGGGAACTTCCTGCTGCTCAACACCGGTGAGAAAATCGTGCGCAGCGAGAACGGCCTGCTGACCACGGTGTGCTACCAGTTCGGCGACGCCAAACCTGTTTACGCCCTTGAGGGTTCGATCGCGGTCACCGGCTCGGCGGTGCAGTGGCTGCGCGATCAGCTGGGCATCATCGGCGGAGCCGCCGACAGCGAGCATCTGGCCGCGCAGGTCGAGGACAACGGCGGGGTCTACTTCGTTCCGGCCTTCTCCGGCCTGTTCGCCCCGTACTGGCGCTCCGACGCCCGCGGGGCGATCGTCGGCCTGTCGCGGTTCAACTCCAACGCCCACATCGCCCGCGCGACCCTGGAGGCGATCTGCTACCAGAGCCGCGACGTCGTCGACGCGATGGCCGCCGACTCCGGGGTGGAGCTGGAGGTGCTCAAGGTGGACGGTGGGGTCACCCTCAACGAACTGTGCATGCAGATCCAGGCCGACGTGCTCGGTGTCGACGTGGTGCGACCCCAGGTGCCCGAGACCACGGCGCTGGGCGCCGCCTACGCCGCCGGCCTGGCCGTCGGCTACTGGTCGGATCCGGAGGACCTGCGGGCCAACTGGCACGAAAGCCGCCGGTGGAGACCCGAGTGGACCGAGGAGCAGCGCACCAGGGGCTACGCGGGCTGGCGCAAGGCCGTCCAGCGAACCCTGGACTGGGTGGAGATCTAGCTGGGAGAGTGGCGGTATGACCCAGACCGCCGACGAACTCGGCAACCTGCCCATCGCCGACCCGGCGAGCCGTGACGCCGGCGACCGGGAGACCCAGGCCGTCCCGTTCCACCTGCGGGGCAACTACGCGCCGGTGCCCGACGAACTGACCGAGTACGACCTTCCGGTGCAGGGCGCGATCCCCCCCGGGTTGGACGGCTGGTACCTGCGCAACGGACCCAACCCGCGCAAACCGTCCGGGCACTGGTTCGCCGGCGACGGCATGATCCACGGGGTCCGCATCTCCGGCGGCGCGGCCAAGTGGTACCGCAACCGCTGGGTGCGCACCGAGAGCTTCGACAAGCCGATCCCGGTCTACGGACCGGACGGCACCCGCAATCTTCGGTCCGCGGTGGCCAACACCCACGTCGTCAACCACGCCGGCAAGACACTGGCGCTCGTCGAATCCTCGCTGCCGTACCAGATCACCAATGATCTGGAGACCGTCGGCTGCCATGACTTCGACGGGAAGCTCAATGACTCGATGACGGCGCACCCGAAGATCTGCCCCACAACCGGTGAACTCCATTTCTTCGGATACGGCAACCTTTTCCAGCCGCACGTCAGCTACCACCGGGTCGACGCCGACGGGGTGCTGACCGTGAATCGGCCGGTCGAGGTTCCGGCGCTGACGATGATGCACGACTTCGCCATAACGTCCGGGCACGTGATCTTCATGGACCTGCCGGTCGTGTTCAAGCTCGACATCGCGATCAACGGCCGCGGTGACATGCCCTTCCGGTGGGACGACGATTACGGCGCCAGGTTCGGCGTGCTGCGTCGCGACGACCCGTTCGGGGAGATGCGCTGGTTCGACATCGACCCGTGTTACGTGTTCCATGTCGCCAACGCCTACGAGCCCGATTCGAATTCCGTTGTGGTGCAAGCCGTCCGGTATCCCGAACTGTGGCGCAAAGACGGGGGATTCGCCACCAGTGGGGTGCTCTGGGAATGGCGGCTGAATCTGGCCGACGGATCGGTGGCCGAACGCCAACTGGACGACCGGGCGGTGGAATTCCCGCGCATCGACGACCGGCTGGCCGGCCTGCGGGCCCGCTACGCCGTCTCGGTGGCCGACTCCGCGCTGGTGCGCTACGACATGGCTTCCGGCGCCGCATCCGAACACCGGTTCGGCAGCGCGGACGCCCCGGGCGGTCCGGGCGAAGCCGTGTTCGCCGCGTCGCCGAACGGTCCGGCCGACGAGAACAACGGCTGGTACCTGGCGTACGTCTACGACCCGGCGCGCAACGGCAGTGAACTGGTGATCCTGGATGCCGCCGATTTCGGCGCGGAACCGGTGGCCCGCATCCGGCTCCCGCGGCGGGTGCCCTACGGCTTCCACGGCAACTGGATCAGCGCCTGAGATCCGACCCGGCCGCCGGACGCAGGTCCGGTGGTTACCACACGTCTGTAATGAACAAAATCCGGAATCGCGTGCAGGGTGGGAAACCCTGCCCCTACTGTATGCGGGACTGCAGGTACCGACGCTCCAGTCATGAGGTGGTGTTGAACGCCGTGGTGCGCTCCCGTCTACCGCTCGGCAGGGATTCGGGGCCGATCGGCGGATGAAGTCGTCAGAAGCCGGCCGCAAGGGCTCCGACGGCGTCCGCGAAATCGACGATTGGGTCTCCGGCTACGTCGACCGGCATCCCCGGGCCGCCATCAACACCCTCGGCAACCAGGCGATCATGGCGGTCCGGGTGATCCAGACCCTGTTCGTCGACCTTTTCACCGGAAAGTTCCAGTGGCAGGAGTTCATCCGCCAGGCCGCCTTCATGGCCGGCACCTCGGTGCTGCCGACCGTCTTCGTGGCGCTGCCCATCGGGGTGACGCTGTCGGTGCAGTTCGCACTGCTTGCCGGACAGGTGGGCGCCACCTCGATGTCGGGAGCGGCCAGTGGTCTTGCGGTGATCCGGCAGGCCGCCTCCCTGGTCGCGGCGATCATCATGGCCGCAGCCGTCGGTTCGGCGATCACCGCCGACCTCGGCGCCCGCAGGATCCGCGACGAGATCGATGCCCTGGAGGTCCTCGGCATCTCGCCGATCCAGCGTCTGGTGGTGCCCCGCTTCGCCGCCGCCATCCTGATCTCGATCGCGCTCACCGGCCTGGTCTGCTTCACCGGGTTCCTGGCCAGCTACCTGTTCAACGTCTACTTCCAGGCCGGGGCGCCGGGCAGCTTCGTGGGCACCTTCGCGTCCTTCACCACGACGTCGGACATGCAACTGGCGATGGTCAAGGCGGTGGTGTACGGCGCCATCGTGGGCATCGTGGCGTGCGAGAAGGGGTTGTCCACCCGCGGCGGATCGATCGGCGTGGCCAACTCGGTGAACTCCTCGGTGGTCGAGTCGATCCTGCTGCTGATGATCGTCAACGTCGCCATCAGCCAGCTCTACCTGATCCTCTTCCCGAAGACGGGGCTCTAGCGCGATGGCCGTGGCGCGATGACGGTCACCGAGAAACCGGCCGCCGCCAAGCCCTCGCCGCCGATCCCGCCGGCAGTGCGGAAGCTGAAGGCCCTGGGCTCCTCGCTCACCAGCCCGGTCATGCAACTGGGCCACATCGTCCTCTTCTTCGGGCGCGCCATCGCCGGCATCCCGACGGTGCTGCGGAGCTACCGCTCGGAGTACACCCGGCTGTTGTCGGACGTCGCCTGGGGTAACGGCTCCCTGGTGGTCGGCGGCGGCACCGCCGGCGTCGCACTGGTGCTGGGGATCGTCGTCGGCGTGATGGTCGGTATCGAGGGCTACAACTTCCTTCAACTGCTCGGCCTCGGCCCCGCCGTCGGCATCATCTCGTCCCTGGTGAACACCCGCGAACTGGCGCCGATCGCCTGCGCCCTGGCCTTCTCCACGCAGAGCGGTTGCCGGTTCACCGCCCAACTCGGAGCGATGCGGATCTCCGAGGAGATCGACGCCACCGAGGTCATGGCGATCCAGCCGATCCCCTACATGGTGACCACCCGGCTGATGGCCTCGATCACCGCGATCGTCCCGCTCTACATCGTCTGCCTGGGCGTGAGCTACCTGAGCACCCAGATCATCGTCTCGCTGATCAGCGGCGGGTCGATGGGCGGCTACATGCACTACTTCGGCCTGATGCTCGCCGGCCAGGAGATCTTCTACTCGGTGGTCAAGTGCGTCATCTTCGTGGCGATCTCCGCGGTGCTGCAGTGTTATTACGGCTTTTACGCCAGTGGCGGCCCGGAGGGCGTCGGGGTGGCCGCCGGCCACGCCATGCGGGCCGCCATCACCGTGGTGGTCGTCGTCAACATGCTGCTCACCATGGCCATGTTCAGCCTGGACTCGG
>NZ_JBBATF010000138.1:0-8770 GCF_040398885.1 Mycobacterium sp.
CGCCAATCGCCCCGGGCCGCGTGCTGCCGCGGCCGTCGACCCGGTGCCGCCGCCGGTGACGACGGCCCCGCGGGCGACCGCCCAGGCCGCGGCGGCACAGCCCCGGCTCCGGCTGAACCCCACCTTGCAGGGCGTCCACCGACTGCGCGGCGGCGGGACCGGCGCGGCCGAACTCAGCGGGATCACCTACGCCGGCGGGTCGTCCTACTACGCGGTGGGCGACAACGGCGCCCCGCGCATCTGGCAGATCGCCGCGGAGGTCAACGCCACCTTCGGCCGTCTCGCCTCCAGTGCGATCGCCGGCGGCATCGAGGCCCCCGGCATGGGCCGGGACTCCGAGGGCATCGCCCTGCGTCCGGGAACCGACACGGTCTGGGTTACCGACGAAATCGACTCCACGATAACCGAATTCAGCTTGTCGACCGGAGAAAAGGTGGGCGCGGTCGCGGTGCCCGGCATCTACCGGCCCGCCAATGTGCGGAACAACATGGGGCTGGAGTCGCTCAGCTACGGGGCCGGCAAACTGTGGACCGCCAACGAGGAGGCGCTGGTGCCCGACGGCCCGCTCTCCACCACCGTCTCGGGCAGCTGGGTGCGGATCCAGGAGTTCGGCGGCCAGGACTTCGCACCGGCGACGCAGTACGCCTACCGGACGGACCGGATCGCCGGGATGTCGCCGTTCATCTCCGTCGAGCGCAGCGGCCTGGTGGATCTGCTGGCGCTTCCCGACGGCCGCGTGCTGGCCCTGGAACGGCAGGCCGGCGGGTTCTTCCCGCACTTCCGCTCCCGGATCTACCAACTCGACTTCAGCGGCGCGACGGACGTCTCCGAGTTCCCCGGCCTCGCCGACGGGGGCTTCACCGCGGTGCGGAAGCGACTGCTCTGGCAAGGGGTGTTCCTGTCGGACAACTTCGAGGGGATCACGCTGGGGCCCAGGCTGAACAACGGCGCCTACAGCGTCCTGCTGATCTCCGATGACGGCTCCGGCGACGCCGGTCAGCGGCAGGATCTTTACAGCCTGGTCCTGTTCGGCCTGCAAGAGGCCCCGGCCTCCTCGGCCGTCGTCGTCTGAACTTCGGCGGAGGGCTTCGATTTCGGGCGTTCCCGCACGCCGCCGCATGCCGTGGCGGATGATTGGCCCGATCAAGCACCCGTACGGAGGTGCCCGGATGAGCGCGTCGTTCCGCAGGCGACTGGAGGGCACGGTGCTCGCCGTGGGCGCCGGGGTAATGCTGGCCGTCGCGGGTGCGAGCCCGGCAGCAGCCGACCCCCGCGGGTCCCCGGACGGACCCGGAGGCGACGCGACGACATCGTCCGACGGAGCCTCCCCGCGCGGCCACCGACGCGGAAAGGCGGCGCAAGCACCGGCGCAGGCCCGGGCGAACGACCGCCCGACCGCCGCCCGACCCGACGCGCCCGCTCGCAGGCGCCAGGGGGCCTCCGCCCCGATGGACACGGCGCCGGACGAACCGACGGCGCCGCCGCCCCCCGTGACCGAACCCGCGGCCGTCGTCCCGGCGTCGCCGGCCGCCGAGTCGGCCACGCCCGCCCGTTCCTCCGCCCAATCCGCCGGCCCGCACTTCGCCCCACCCCCCGCTGCAGTCTCCCCGGCCGCGCCGACCGGTCCCCCGGCCCCGGTACTTGCGGCCCCGACCCGGGTGGCCGCTCCGGCGCGGGCGATCGACGTTCTGCTGAGAACGCTTCCCGGACCGGGACCGGGCCGGCCCCCGGAATCGCCGGTGACCTGGACCCTGCTGGCCGCCGCCCGGCGCGAGATCGGGCCGTCGGCGACCGTCGCACCCAACCGGCCACCGGTCATCTCGGGCGTGCGACTGTCCACCCCCAACGCCTCCACCGGGGCGGTGACCGGCGCCGTGACGGCGAGCGACCCGGATGCCGACGCCATCGCCTACCGGGCCACCACCTCGGCTAGGGGGACGGTGAGCGTCAACGCGGGAGGCGTGTTCACCTACACACCCTCGGCCACCGCACGGCATTCCGCGGCGCAGGCCGGAGCGCCGGCCGGAGCGCTCGTCGACACCGTGGCCGTCACCGTGACCGACGCCCGCGGCGCCGCGGCCGGCAGGGCGGTGACGGTGCCGATCCTGCCCAGGAACGCCGCACCCGTCGCGAGGACCTGGGTCGGCGCCCCGAACACCTCCACCGCGGTGGTGACCGGATCGGTGCGGGCCACCGACGCCGACGGCGACATCCGGACCTACACGCTCACCTCAAGTGCCACAAAGGGTTCGGTGAGCCTCAACAGCCGCACTGGGGCGTTCACCTACACCCCGTCGGCAGCCGGCCGGCACCGGGCCGCCGCCGTCGACGCCACCGGCCTCGACAAGACCGACCGCTTCACCGTGACCGTGACCGACGGCTACGGCGGGAAGGTGGCGGTACCGGTCACCGTCGCGATCAGGCCGATTAACGCCGCGCCCGTCGTCGCCTCCACCACGATCGGCAAGCCGGACCCGGTCTCCGGGATCGCCGGCGGGAGGGTGACCGCCTCCGACGCCGACCGGGACGCGCTGTCCTACACCGCCACCACGCCGGCCAACGGCACGGTGGCGGTCGGCGCCAACGGTGCGTTCACCTACACCCCCACCACCGCAGCCCGCGCCTCGGCGCGGATCTCGGCGACGGCCCTGACCGACGCATTCACCATCAGGGTGACCGACGGCCACGGCGGCGCCGTCACGGTCAACGTCACCGCCACGATCGCCCCCGTCAACAACGCGCCGGTGGCCGGCACGCCGACGTTCACCGTGAACAAGTCCACCGGCGTGGTCACCGGCGTCGTCAACGCCACCGACCCGGACCGCGACGCCCTGAGCTACACCCCGCTCGACGCCGCCACCGCCAAAGGCGCTGTGGCAGTGACGAACACCGGTGGGTTCACCTACACACCGACCGAAACCGCCCGGCGGAACGCCACCCCGGCCACGACCGACACCTTCACCGTCTCGGTGACCGACAGGTACGGCGCCACCGGCGCGGTGGCGGTGACCGTGCCGATCACCCCGGCGGCCGCCCCGCCGCCGGTTCCCGAGACCGGCCACATGGCGGTCGGAATGAATCTGGAGAGCGTGGCCGACTGGTCGCCGGCCTGGACCTTCACCGACGCGTTCAAGGCCTCGCGGCCGTGGATCTCGCACGCCTTCAACACCCGAACCTGGTCCACCACATGGGATCCCGCCCAAGCGCCGCCCCTGGAAGTCGACGCCGACGGCAACGTCCGCTCGCTGAAGACCTGGACCGCCGGCGGCGTCCCGATGAAGCAGTACGCCGGCACGCTGATGTTCGACGGACTGGACGGCGACTACGCCGCCGGCACCTACCACGCCCAGTGGGACGGCACCGGCGTGGTGACGTTCGGCAACGACGCGGTCGTCACCTCCAGTGGGAAGACCCCCGACGGACGCAATTTCGCCGAGTTGAAGGTCACCCCCACCGACAACGGGATCTATATGCGGATCGAGGAGACCAGCCCGGCAGATCCGGTGCGGGACTTCAACGTCTGGATGCCCGACTACAACGGCCAGAGCTTCGTCGGGCAGCGCTGGCAGCCCGGCGCCGTGTCCTCCCCCGCGGTCTCGCCGTTCCACCCGCTGTTCCTCTCCCGGCTCCAGCCGTTCGGGGCGCTGCGCTTCATGGGCATGCAGGAGACCAACGGCTCCGACATCACCACCTGGGCGCAGCGCCGCGACGCGGAAGACATCCGCCAGGGCTCGGGAGCCGAAGGCACCCCCAGCGAGCCGCTCGCCAACGGCATCTCGGTGGAGTACATGGTGGAACTCGCCAACGAACTCGACGCCGACCCGTGGTTCAACATGCCGTATGCCGCCGATGACGCCTTCGTCCGCAACTTCGCCACCTACGTCAGCCGGCATCTGGAACCGGGCCGCACCGTGTACGTGGAGTGGGCCAACGAGGTGTGGAACTTCGGTTACGGCTTCGAGGCCTCGCAGTGGGTGTCGGACAAGGCCACCGCGGCCGGCCTGGACCCCGACTACGGCCAGTGGATCGTCGCCGGGCGGGAGGCCAAGCGGGACATGGACATCTGGTCGGAGGTGTTCGCCGGCCAGTCCTCGCTGCATCTGGTCCGGGTGGCGGCCGGCTGGGCGGCGGTGGACTGGGTGACCAACCAGGTCGCCGAGAACATGGGCGGGTCGTTCGACGCGATCGCGATCGCGCCCTACATCACCCCCACCGACGAGCAGCGGGCCGGGTACTCCGCAGCCACCTCCGTCGAGAAGGTGATCGCCGACACCCGCGCGAACATCGCCACCTCGCTGGAGTGGACGGCCAACCACGAGCGGTTGGCGCAGGAGTGGTCGGCGAAACTGGGCCGGCCCATCGAGCTTGTGGCCTACGAGGGCGGCCCGCACCTGGACGGCCGCGGCGCGGCCTACCAAAACGCGTTCTACGCAGCTGCCAACGATCCGCGGATGGGTGACGTCTACCGCGAATACCTCAAGGGCCTGGACGCGGCCGGCATGGACGTCTACATGGACTTCCAGTTCACCGGCCAGGCCGGTGCGGCGCCGTGGGGCGACTTCGCCAAGCTGCACCGGATGGACCAGTCGCTGGCCACCGCCCACCGGTACAACGCGGTGGTGTCGGCGGCGGACGGCACGCTGTGGAACGTGGTCACCTGATGTTCCGGAATCCGGCGGCTCCGGCCGCGTTCCTGGCGTTCGCACTTCTGACCGGAACCGGCCCGGCAGGGCCCCCGCGGGCTGCGGCGGATCCCGTCGGCGACGCCCGGGCCAAGCTCGACAGCCTGCCGATCAAGGGCCGTGCCCCCAAGACGGGATACAGCCGCAGCCAATTCGGTGACGCCTGGAGCGACGATGTCGCGGTAGCCGGTGGACGCAACGGCTGCGACACCCGTTCCGACATCCTCCGGGAGCAACTAGCCGATGTGGCGATCAAGCCCGGAACCGGCGGCTGCGTCGTGTCGAGCGGCGTTCTCTCCGATCCCTACACGGGGACGACGGTGGAATTCCTGAGGGGGCCCGGCAGCTCGGAGCAGGTCCAGATCGACCACGTCGTCGCACTGTCGGACGCCTGGCAGAAGGGCGCCCAGCAGTTGGACGAGGCGACACGACACAACTTCGCCAACGACCCGGTGAACCTGCAAGCGACTCTGGGATGGGTCAATCAGCAGAAGGGCGACAGCGACGCGGCAAGCTGGCTGCCCCCGAACGCGGCCTACCGCTGCACCTATGTCGCACGAATCGTCGACGTCAAAGCGGCATACCGACTCTGGGTCACCCAGGCCGAATACGACGCGATAGCGCGGGTGCTCTCGTCGGGCTGCGTCTGAGCACGCGTCCCACCCGGGGCCGTCCGGCGTCGATGATGGGCCGAACGGGTAGGTTGACTCCTTGAGTGCCACTGCGGGAGAAGGGGCTGGAAATGGCAGGCGGTCTGGTCGGGCTACTGGATGACATCGCCGCGCTGGCCAAACTCGCCGCCGCCTCCATCGACGATGTGGGCGCCGCCGCCGGGCGGGCCAGCGTCAAGGCGGCGGGCGTGGTGGTCGACGACACCGCCGTCACGCCGCGCTACGTGCACGGCCTCGAGGCCGAGCGGGAACTGCCGATCATCCGCCGCATCGCGACCGGGTCGCTGCGCAACAAGCTGCTCATCATTCTTCCCGCCGCGCTGATCCTCAGCGCCATCGCGCCCGTGGTGGTGGAGATCATCCTGATGCTGGGCGGGTGCTACCTCTGCTACGAGGGAGCCCACAAGGTCATCCACGCCCTGCGGCACGACGATCACGACCACGACGCCCCGGCGGTGCAACTCGGCCCCGACGCCGAGGCGGCGACGATCGCCGGCGCGATCCGGACCGACTTCATCCTGTCCGCCGAGATCATGGTGATCGCGCTCAAAGAGGTCATCGAGGAACCGCTGGTCTCCCGCGGGGCGATTCTGGCCGTGGTCGCCGTGCTGATCACCGCCGCCGTCTACGGGGTCGTGGCGCTGATCGTCAAGATGGACGACGTGGGCCTGCTTCTGGCCCAGCGGCAGTCGCCCGGTTCGCAGCGCGTGGGCCGGGTCCTGCTGACCGCCATGCCCAAGGTGCTCGCCTGGCTCTCGGTGATCGGCACCGCCGCGATGTTGTGGGTCGGCGGCCACATCCTGCTGGCGGGCTTCCACGAGTTGGGCTGGCACGCGCCCTACGACCTGGTGCATTCCCTCGAGCACGTCGCACACCGGGTCCAGGGGGTGGGGGGCGTGCTGGGCTGGTTCACCAACACCCTGGCCTCGGCCCTACTGGGGTTGGTCGTCGGCGCCGTCCTGGTCGGGGTGCTGGCCGTGCTGCCGTTCCAGCGTCGGGCCGAGAAGGGCGACGACGCCGCACCGGCGCACTGAACCCTGCTCCTGTTCCGCCGCAGGCCGCTCAGCCGGTTCAGCCCCACCAGAACGCGGTCGCGATGGCGAAGTAGAGCGCGATCAGCACCGCGCCCTCGAACCAGTTCGACTCGCCGTCGAAGGTCACCAGCACCGCCACCACCGCCGACATCATCATCGCGGCCAGCAGCAGCGGCGAGAACACCAGATCGAAACCGGGCTGGCCGAGCCAGGCCGCGGACAGACAGACGATCGGGGCGATGGTCAGCGCGATCTGCACCGGCGACTGAAGAACCACCTGCACCGCGTAGTCCATCTGATTCTTGGCGGCCAGCTGGATGCCGACGAAGTTCTCCACCGCGTTGCCGGCGATGGCCACGATCACCAGACCGGCGAACACCTGGTTGATCCCGGCGGTGTCCATGGCGGGTTCCAGAGCCGCGACGAACCAGTCCGAGACGAAGGCCGCACCGAGACCGGCCGCGGCGAGCATGCCGATGGCCATGGCCAGCGGCCACTCGCCGTGCTCCGCCACCGCGCTGCGCGCGATCGCCGAATCGGGGCTGGCCGCGATGGGCGACCCGCCGGAGTAGCCGTGCACGTCCCCGTGCTCGACCGGGTCGCGCTTCCCACCGCGCAACGTCGCCGGCAGCGAGAGCGCGAAAAGCAGCAGCATGACGACGGACACGACGACCGAGACCGTCCGCTCATGCGATTCGGCCGGGGTATGCATCGCGGCGGTCAGCGAGGGCACGGCCAGGATGAACACCGCCAGGGTGAACATCAGGCCCAGAGTGCGGCTGTCCTCGGCGGCGAAACGCTGACGGCCGTGTTTGAGCCCGCCCACCAGGAAGGCCAGCCCGAGGACCAGCAGCACGTTGGCCAGGATCGAGCCGACGATGGTGGCTTTGACCACCCCGAACAGACCCGCCTTCAGGGCGAAGAGGATGACGAACAATTCCGGCAGGTTGCCCAGGGCGGTCTGCAGGATGCCGGTGGCGTTGGGGCCCAACCGATCACCGAGGGCCTCCACAGAACGGCCGACCAGGGATGCCATTGAGGCCAACGCCACCGCCGAGACGACGAACGCCAGCACCGCATTGGCATGGGCGTAGTGCATCAGCCCCGCGGCGACCGCTGCGACGACCGTGACGGCGATCGTGATCCGGTCGCGTCTGCTCAGCAGCGGCGGCCGCCCGATGTGTGTGGTCGTCACCTGCACCTCCTGCTCGGATCGGGGGAAGTTTGCCAGAACCGCGGGTCCCGCGTAGCCGAATCGACGGGCGCAGGTTTGACGGGCGCAGGTTTGACGGGCGTAGCGTCGAGCAGCGTGTACGTCGCCGCGATGACCCCGCCCCAGCCGCTCGGCCGGATCGCCGACGTCGCCCGCCGGGTCCGGGCCGCCGGCTTCTCCGGGCTGTTGTTCACCGAGACCGGCCGCACCGCCTTCCTCGGCGCCGCGGTGGCGTCCCAGGCCGCGCCCGGACTGGAGTTGTCCACCGGGATAGCGGTGGCCTTTCCGCGCAGTCCGTTCGTCACGGCCGCCACCGCGTGGGAGTTGCAGGAGGCCACCGGCGGGAAGTTCCGGCTGGGGCTGGGCACCCAGGTGCGCACCCACGTGGTCCGGCGCTACGGCAGCGCGTTCGACCATCCCGGTCCGCGGTTGCGCGACTACGTCAAGGCGGTCAAGTCCTGCTTCTCGGCTTTCCGCACCGGGCGCCTCGAACACCACGGCGAGTTCTACGACATGGACTTCATCACGCCCCAGTGGAATCCGGGTCCCATCGACGCCCCCGACCCCAAAGTCGATGTCGCGGCGGTGAATCCGTGGATGCTGCGGATGGCCGGCGAGGTGGCCGACGGCGTCCACGTCCATCCCCTCGGGGAACCGGGATACCTGCGCCGCCACGTCGTTGCCGGGATCGCGGCGGGGGCGGCGAAGGCGGGCCGTTCGGCGGCGGACGTCGCCGTGATCGTTCCGGTCATGACGATCGTCGGCGACACCGACGCCGAACGCGACGCCGAACGCGAACTGGTGCGAGCCCAGCTGAGCTTCTACGGCAGCACGCCCAACTACGCCTTCATCTGGGAAGAGGCCGGTTTCGAGGGCACCACCGCGCGGATCCGGGAGAGGCAGAAGGCCGGCGACTTCGCCGGAATGGCCGCGCAGATCACCGACGAGCACATCGCCGCCTTCGCCACCGAATCGACCTGGGACGGCCTGGCGGACGCACTGCGCGCCGGCTATGACGGCGTCGCCTCCCACCTGGTGCTCTACAACGCGCTGGCAGGTCCGGAAAAGGTTGAGCGCTATGGCGAGGTGGCGCGCCGTCTGCAGTGTTGACGTCCCGGCGCCCGCGATTGCAGCACCACGCAGAGGTCTACTCGCACTTTGACTGCAGGG
>NZ_JBBATF010000139.1:0-8675 GCF_040398885.1 Mycobacterium sp.
CGTTCCCGCACCCGATCCTCGCCGTAGTAGTTGTAGTTGTAGTTGTAGCTGTAGTACGCATGCCCGCGGGAAGGGGTCATGGTGAACACCGCGCCCAGCAGGTTCGCGCCGACATTCTCCAGCGTCCCGACCGCGTGGGCGAGTTGCTCCCGCTTGGTCTCCCCGAAGCGGGCCATGATCAACGCCCCGTCTGCGTTGGTGGCCAAGATGGCGCCATCGGTGACCGCAAGCAGAGGCGACGAGTCGATGATGACGTAGTCGAATTGCTCGCGGAGGTCGCTGATGACCTTCCTGGCAGCTTGAGAGCCGAGCAGTTCGCTCGGATTGGGCGGGATGGTGCCCGCGGTGAGGACGCTCAGTCGCGGGTACTTCGTCGTTTGTAATACCTCGTCCAGGGACGCGCCGCCACTGAGCACGGTGCTGAAGCCGACCGAGCCGACCAAGTCGAGATATTTGTCCACTGACGGCCGTCGCATGTCGCCGTCGACGAGTACCACGTTGTACTCGCCTTCGGCCAGTGCCAGCGCGATATTGATCGCGGTTGTCGACTTGCCCTCGGCTGGAGTCGAACTGGTGATGACGATGACGCGCGGTGGATTGTCGACGTTGAGGAATTGCAGATTGGTGCGAAGTTTCCGGAAAGCTTCGGAAATGCCCGTGTTGCTCGTTTCGAATGAGATCGCGGTTTCCCTGCGGCGATCTTTATCGAGTGGGATGCTGCCGGCGAGACCCACGTGGGTGATCTCCTCGAGCGTCTCCCTGCTCTTCACGGTGTTGTCGAGGCGGTCGCGCAGGAGTGCCAGTCCGGTCCCGAGAAGCATCCCAAGGCCGAGGCCGGCGGCGATGTTGCGCTTGGGGTTCGGGACGGCAGGGGTACTGGGTATCGAGGCGCGCTGTTCGACGATCACGCGCGCGTCGGGCTTCGAGCCCGGGTCGGGGGTCTCCAACTGCCTGACCATGACGACGAATTCATCCGACAGTGCGTTGGCGATATCCCGCGCCCTGATCGGCGAGGCGTCGAGAACGGTGACGTCGATGAGGACGGTGTCCGGCTTGGCGGTTGCGTTGACTTTGGCCTTGAGTGCTCGGGCGGTCACGTCGAGGTCCATCTTGTCGATGGTGCGCTGAGCCAGCGTCTCACCCATGAGTAACTGGGTGTATGAGAGCACACGTTCTTGCGACAACCGTTGGCCCTGATACGAATCGGAGACCGACTTACCGGCCGACGTCGACACGAACAGTCTGGTGGAAGCCTGATAGAGGGGGGTCGTCATCAACGTGTAGATGATGGCGAGGAGCACCAAGGTCAGGGTGCCGGCCAAAACGGTCACCCACCTGGTTCGGAGCAGCTTGAGAAATTCCTGGAGATTCACGCTTATACCTCTGCGGCCGATGGGAGATTCACGGGCATCTGTCCGATGTCGTTGTGTCGGCTCATCACGAACACACCGGTACCGAAACGGCGGGAGTCGGATTGTCGATCAATGGTTGAACGGGAACCCTCGCTTCGCCCGCGGCCGTCGGTTCGGAGAACTGGAACACCAACTCGCCACTCTGACCGGGTGGGACCACGACCTGGACTTCAAAGCTCGGGTGGCCACGCTCCACAGCTTCGGTAGCTATCACGCGATTCCCGCCCGACGTGACGTTTTGAAGCGTGGCGCCTTTGGTGGCGATGACCCGAACGGAACTGACCATCGATCCCGGGGGGATCTTGATGGGGGTATCAGCAGGCAACCCCATGCTTCCGGCAACGTATTCGGGGAGTCCTTTGGCATCGCTCAACGTGTTGGTCAACCGTACGGTCACCGTCGAGTTCCTCATGTCGCCGTCGCAGTCGTCGGCCGCGAATTCGATCTCTCGCTTGAGGTAGTAATCCATCTTGTTGCCGCCGAAGTTGTTGATGATCACCTGGGCATACGGCGCCGCGTCGTCCGGGATGACGTGCCCCAAGATGGTTCCCTCGAGGACCTTCTGCTCGGCCGGGAAGGCACTCCAGACCGAGATGCGGCGCTCGCCGGCGGCACGGCCGAGGGCGTCGAGCAATTTGCCCGGCGAGTTGACCTGCGTAGTCATTTTCTTCACGACCGCGTTGGCGATGTCCTGCAGGTACTTCTTTCGCGCGTCCTGGTCTTTGGGGAACTTGACGTAGGTGGT
Organism: Mycobacterium sp.; assembly: GCF_040398885.1. Classification (GTDB taxonomy): domain Bacteria; phylum Actinomycetota; class Actinomycetes; order Mycobacteriales; family Mycobacteriaceae; genus Mycobacterium. The sequence goes on from NZ_JBBATF010000139.1 coordinate 2,158, forward strand.
GGACTCGGTGAGTTCGACCACGTTGTCCTGGGTTACCACTTGGCCGTCCGGGAGGGTCACCGAACCCTCGGCGCCCAGGATGTAGCTCAGGGCTACCGGGTCAAGCGCTATGACCCCATCTACTTTTCTACCGGTCTCGCGTTCCCACATCGACTTCCAGATCTGTGCGGCGTAAGGGAAATGAGGACTCTGATTGCTGTTCCGGACGTCGGTGAGTGGTCGGCTATCGCCGTACAGCTCGTTGAATTCAGGCCCCAGATCGATGGCCGCGGTCGCCTTGTAGAGCTCGGCATTGGAGCCCAGCGTGTCGACGATCGGCTTTCCGTCGACGAAGCGCAGGATGCCGAACCCACCCAGCAACCCACCGGTCCCGCGCGCCTCGGCGTTGGTCTGGAAGGCCATCAGGTAGGTCCGCGGGCCGTCGGCGCCCATCATCGCCGGCCCGATCCGGGCGGCCAGCGCCGAGTTGTGCAGCAGCGAGGACACCTCGGAGGTCTGGTTCTGCAGTTGGGTGCGGGCGTTGGCGATCGGGGCGACGAACCCGGCCTCCGGGATGGCGGCGGCCTGTTCGTCGAGCCGCTTGGCGTCCTCGGCGAGCGTGACGAGTTCGGGTTCCTGTTGGCGGAGGAGTTGGACGTTGACGCGGCCGTTGTCGTACAGCTTCGCCGGCGACAGCCCGATGCCCGCCTTGGCGGCGGGCTGGAGGATGTCGGCGGCGAGCCCTTCCACGACGTCGGCGATCTGCTGGCTGGTCTTGAGCGGCGCGCCGATGACCGGCACCGCGGCGGCGAGATTCCATATCCCGGAGTGGGTGGCCGACCGGGCCGACTGCGCGTGGGTCAGCGCGCTCTGGGCGGCCCGGGTGGCGTCCTCCGAGTCGCCCTTGAGCAGCGCGTCCTTGACTTGCTGTGCGCTTTGGCGCGCCTGCTCCAGGTTGGATTTGGCGGTCAGGGCCTGGAATCCCAGCCAGGCGCCGGCCAGCAGAACCAGCGCAAGCACCGCCAGGCCGATCCAGCGCAGGGGACGGCGGTCCTCAGCGAAGCGGCCTTCGGATTTGCGGGGCGAGTTCACTCAGAAGTTCCTCATCGGGGCGTGATCGGCAGCAGTCTACAAACACAGCAATGGGGCGGCCGGACTGCGGCCGCCCCATTGCTGTGTTGAGGGAGCGAGTTAGACGTTCCACCCGACGTTGCAACCCGAACGGTTGTACGCGTGCTTGAACTGGCCGGGCTCGCCGTAGGGGCCACCGAAGGAGGTGGTGATGCCGATGAAGCAGGACTGGCTGCTCTGGTTCTTGATGAACTCCCCGATCGGGCCGTCCTGAATGCCCGGCGGAAGCACGTTGATCACCGAGAAGTTCCACACCTCGACGGTGTTGGCGTCATTCCAGAAGGTCCCGTTCGGCGCGCCGAGCCAGATGACGTCGTTCTGGAACAGCGAATTTGCGCCGGTGGCATCGGCGGTCTTGCTGCTGACCACGTTCAGCGCCGCGCAGTCCACACCACCGCTGGCGGGATCGCACAGTTCGGTGCCGGCGGAGCTGCCGAGGGCTTTGGCGAAGGAGGTCAGCGACGGCGCCAAGGGAGCGGCGGAGTCGGCCTGGGCGACCACCGGGCTGACGGCGGCAGCAGCGGCCATCGCCAGGGCTGCGGCGCCCAGCTGGAACTTAGTGGTTGCGGAAGTCATCGGTGGATCCCCATCCCTAGAACGGTCGAGTCTTGCTTTCAAGGGGAACCCTGCCATCCGGGCTACGGCTTGTCAACCGGAATGGGCAAATGTCGGGCCAAAAGTCCCTCAGTTTTTTCTCAGCCCCGGCACGGCGTCCGGTAAGCAGGGGAAACCCGCGTTCCAAGGATGGTGGGAGCGCGGGAATCCGGGGCCGCTATGCGGCCGTCGCGCCCGGCTTGAGGTAGGTGACCAGGCTGACGTCGATGCTCTCGTCGATGAAGTAGTACTGGCAGCCCTTCAGATACCGCATGTACTTGTCGTATGTGGCCTCGTCAGTGGCCGCGACGGCGGCTGCCCTGTTGCGCTCGAGGGCGTCGGCCCACAGTCCCAGGGTCTTGATGTAGTGGTTGCGCAGCGACATGGTCTCGGGCACCGCGAACCCGGCCTTCTCGCCGTGGTCGACCATCATCGCGGTGCTGGGCAACCGGCCGCCCGGGAAGATGTCGGTGTACATGAACTTGATGAACCTGGCTAACGCGAACGTCAACTTTTTTCCGCGGGCAGCAAGGTCGTAGGGGTGGTAGGCGACGCTGCTCTGGATGGTCATCCGGCCGTCCTCGGGCAGGATGTCGTAGCAGGTCTTGAAGAAGTCGTCGTATCGCTCGAAGCCGAAGTGCTCGAAGGCCTCGATGGAGACGATCCGGTCCACCGGTGAGTGGAACTGCTCCCAGCCCTCCAGTCGCACGTCGAAGGTCCGGCCGCTGTCGACCGCGCCCAGCAATTGCCGGCAGTAGGCCTGCTGGTTCTTCGACAGGGTCAGGCCGATCACGTTGACGTCGTACTTCTCCATGGCCCGCCGCAGTGTCAGACCCCACCCGCAGCCGACCTCCAGCAGCGTCATACCCGGCTTGAGGTCCAGTTTGTCCAGGTTGAGATCGACGTTGGCGACCTGCGCCTCCGACAGGGTGGCGTCGGGGCCGGTGAAGTAGGCGCAGCTGTACTTGCGGGTGGGGTCCTGGAACAGGCCGAAGAAGTCGTCGGAGAGGTCGTAGTGGGCCTGGATGTCCTCGAAGTGCGGTTGCATGTCCTTGGTATCGCCGGCTTCAGGCATGAGAATGCGCGCTCCCGTGCTGCTTGACGTGTAGATCATCACGGCCCCCGCGAGTGGTGCAACCTGGTTCCAGCGCGACGATTCGGTGGGCCCAACCTGCTTCGACAACACGCCGATACTACCCGGGTCGGGCTATCCGTCCCCGCGCAGCACGCCGACGAACCGCGAAAACGTTGTGTCGAGTTCGCCGATGATGTCGTCCCACAGTGGTTCCGGGAGGTCGTGGCCCATGCCGTCGAACAGCACCAGGCGGGCTCCGGGAATGGCTGCGGCGATCGCCCGCCCGCCCGAGGGGCGCATCAGTTTGTCGGCCCGGCCGTGGATGACCACCGTCGGCGCGTCGATCCGGGCGTCGTAGCGCTTGAGGCTGCCGCTGCCCAGGACGGCGCCGAAGTGCCGGCCGATGCCCTGCGGGTAGAAGCACCGCTGGTAGCTCTCGATCGCCTCGGCGCGCAACCTCTCCTCCGGCACCGGGTAGGCCGGGCTGCCGATGATCTTGGACACCCGCACCGAGTTCTCCACGATGACCTCGCGGGGTGAGCTCGGCGGCGGCCCCTTGAGCAGGCACAACAGCGCGGCCGGCGCCGGCGGGAGCAGCAGGGCGGAGTTGTTCGAGGAGAAGATGACGCCGAGGCCGGCGGTGCGGTCGGCATGGCGGGCGGCGAAGACCTGGGCGATCATGCCGCCCATCGACGCCCCCACGATGTGCGCGCGGCCGATCCCGAGATGGTCCAGCACCGCCGCGGCGTCGTCGGCCATGTCCTCGAGCCGGTACACCGAGGTGCTGGGCAGGCCCACCAGCAGACGCAGCAGGCGGGGGATGAGGGGGCCGCCGGCCCGCCGGCCGTGCAACTTGGTGGACAGCCCGACGTCGCGGTTGTCGAACCGGACGACCCGGTAGCCGAGGCCGACGATCTTCCGGCAGAACTCGTCGTGCCACAGGGTCAGTTGCGCGCCCAGGCCCATGATGAGCAGGACCGGCGGGTCCTCGGGGTTGCCGAGGTCCTCGTAGTGCAACTCGATGTCGCCGGACCTGGCATATCCGCTGCGGGTGTCCAAGGCCTCAGACCTCGGTGTCCTTCTGGTGCTCCCGGCTGACCTCCACCATGAAGTTGGCGAAGTAGCCGGAGAACTGCGGGTCGCTCATCATCTGCCACTTCGGCGCCAGCAGTTTCATGTAGCGCTCGACGTAGAGGAACTGCTTACCGATGAGCACCAGTTCCCGGGGCAGCTTGACGTCGTAGGCGTCGGCCAGCGTCGACAGTTGCCGGCCGATCTCGGCATACGACATGTCGCCGAGGGTCTTCATGGTCAGCGGGGTGGCGAACGCCTCCAGGTCCCTGGCGGCCTGGGCCTCCGGCCTGACGGTGCCCACCGCGCCCAGCAGCACGACGATCTTGCCGGCCGCGGCGTGGTCCTTCTTGACCAGCAGCGCGTAGATCAGTTCGCGCAGCAGCCACCGGGTGCGCGGGTCGATGCGGCCCATGATGCCGAAGTCCAGGAACACGATGCGGCCGTCGTCGTCGACCAGAAGGTTGCCGGCGTGCAGGTCGCCGTGGAACAGGCCGTGCCGCAGGCCGCCCTCGAAGGTGGAGAACAGCAGCGCCTTGACCAACTCGGTGCCGTCGAAACCCTTTTCGCGGATGGCTTTGACGTCGTCGATGCGCACCCCGTGCACCCGCTCCATGGTGAGCACCCGCTCACTGGTGAACTCCCAATGCACTTGCGGCACTTTGATATTGCGGCCCAGCGGGGAGCCGTGCAGGCCGGACACCCAGGCCTCCATCGACTTCGCCTCGATGCGGAAGTCCAGTTCCTCGGCGAGGTTGTCGGCGAAGTCGGCCACCACGTCCTGCGCCGAGAGCCGGCGGCCCAGCTTGGCCAACTCCACCACCTGGGCGAAGCGCTTGAGGATCTGCAGGTCCGCGGCCACCCGCCGGCGGATGCCGGGACGCTGGATCTTGACGACCACGTCCTCGCCGGTGCGCAGGGTCGCGTAGTGCACCTGGGCGATGGAGGCCGAGGCGAACGGCCGTTCGTCGAAGGAGGCGAACAACGCCGCCGGGTCGGCGCCGAGGTCCTGGGTGAGCAGTTCGTGGACCGCGGCGGTGTCGGCCGGCGGGACGGCGTCGAGCAGGCTGCGGAACTCCCGGGACAACTGCTCGCCGAACGCGCCGGGACTGGAGGCGATGATCTGGCCGAACTTGACGTAGGTGGGGCCCAGGTCGGAGAAGGTCTTCGGGATCTCCTTGAGGACCTTGTCCGGGACGCTGCCCTTGCCGGGAAGCTTGGAAAGCACCCGCCATCCCGTTCTGGTCAGCTGCCAACCGGTGGCTCCGACGCGGGCCGCCTCGACGGGCAGCGGCACCCGATCCAATCTGGCGACCTCGCGGTGCTGACCTTTGGCGGAACCCACCCGGCCAGTGTGCCAAACGAGTCGGTGAGCACCTATTTCGGGCGTCCGGCGGTAACAAATGCATGACGCGCAGATGTTTTCTGGAATCCGAGGTGGGGGAGGGCTAATAATGAGTTTCTCGCCGGGGGAACACCGGCCGGCGACGGACCGGGTACCTCTCGGAAGGAGACACGACCAACCATGACCTCAACTTGGCTTTGGATCGGCACGATCGGCATGGCGCTCGGCGCGGTTGCCATCATCGGCCTCGGCGGCAAGGCGGAGGGCCGGCACCACGTCACCGCCAGTGCGTTCGTCTGCATCATCGCGGCGTGCGCCTACTTCGCGATGGCCAGCAAGCAGGGCATCCACACCTTCACCGACGACGGCGGAGTGGAACGCACCGTGTACTACGCCCGCTACCTCGACTGGATGTTCACCACGCCGCTGCTGCTGATCGGGCTGATAACCGTGGCACTGCCCCGGCTGACCAGCCCGGCGGAAGGGCGTGACCGCAACGCGCTGGTGGCCGGCGTCATCGGCGCCGACGTCCTGATGGTCGTCACCGGCTTGTTCGGGGCGCTGAGCAAAGAAACCCACACCCGGTGGATCTGGTACATCATCAGCTGCGCCTTCTTCCTGGTGGTGCTCTACATGATCGCCGGGCCGATCCGCGCCGCGGCCGCCCTGCGCGGCGCCGGGCACGCCGCGCTGTACACCCAACTGCTCGGCGTCCTGGCCGTGCTGTGGTTCATCTACCCGATCCTGTGGGCCATCGGAACCGAGGGCGCCGGAAAGGTCGGCCTCGGCACCGAGATCGCCACCTTCGCGGTGATCGACCTGCTGGCCAAAGTCGGCTTCGGCATCCTGCTGGTGAGCGGGACCAACAAGCTGCGCGGCACGGTCGTGGAGCGCGTGGGCGCCTAGCCCGCGGAACGCAGCAGACCGCCGGGTTCCTCAGGGGCCCGGCGGTCTGCTGTTTCTGCCGTAGATTCGCGGGCGTGCAGATCAGCGCCGCGGAGTCCACGGACCTGTTCGTCGGGAACCCCGACCGGCCACTGCAGGTGGTCCGGGTCGGCTACACCGGCGCGGCGGCGCCGTTCCCGGTCCGCGTCGAGGGCGACGGACTGAGCACGCCGGCGGCGGTGACCGCCCCGGCCGGGGCGGGGACCGTCGAGGTGGCGGTGGAGGTCGGCGGGCCCGTGTCGTCGGGGGTTCGTGCGGCGCGGGTGGTGGGCGCAGACGCCGAGTTCCCCTTCGACTTCGTCGTCGCCGAACCGGGCTGGACGATGCACATGATCAGCCACTTCCACTACGACCCGGTGTGGTGGAACACCCAGGGCG
>NZ_JBBATF010000140.1:0-8669 GCF_040398885.1 Mycobacterium sp.
TCATGGTGAAGGCCGGCGAGGCCACCGACGCGGTGATCAACGAACTCGCCGACGCGATGGAACCCGGCGACATCATCATCGACGGCGGCAACGCGCTCTACACCGACACCATCCGCCGGGAGAAGGCGATGGCGGACCGCGGCCTGCACTTCGTCGGCGCCGGCATCTCCGGCGGCGAGGAGGGGGCGCTGAACGGGCCGTCGATCATGCCCGGCGGACCTGCCGCGTCGTATGAGTCGCTGGGGCCGCTGCTGGAGGAGATCTCCGCCAAGGTCGACGGGGTGCCGTGCTGCACCCACATCGGGCCGGACGGCGCCGGGCACTTCGTCAAGATGGTGCACAACGGCATCGAGTACTCCGACATGCAACTCATCGCCGAGGCCTACCAGCTGCTGCGGGACGGACTGGGTCTGGGCGCGCAGGAGATCGCCGATGTGTTCACCGAGTGGAACGCCGGCGACCTGGACAGCTTCCTGGTCGAGATCACCGCCGAGGTGCTGCGGCAGGTCGACGCCGAGACCGGCAAGCCCCTGGTCGACGTCATCGTCGACGAGGCCGAGCAGAAGGGTACCGGCCGCTGGACGGTCAAGTCCGCCCTGGACCTCGGAGTGCCGGTCACCGGCATCGCCGAGGCGGTGTTCGCCCGGGCGCTGTCCGGATCGGTGCCCCAGCGTAAGGCCGTCGCCGGGTTCGCATCCGGCAAGCTCGGTGAAAAGCCAACGGACGCAGGGCAATTCATCGAGGACGTCCGCCAGGCTTTGTACGCCTCGAAGATCATCGCCTACGCCCAGGGCTTCAACCACATCCAGGCTGGATCCGACGAGTACGGCTGGGACATCAGACCCGGCGACCTGGCCACCATCTGGCGGGGCGGCTGCATCATCCGGGCCAAGTTCCTCAACCGGATCAAGGACGCCTTCGACGCCGACCCGGCGCTGCCGACCCTGATCGCCGACCCGTACTTCCGCAGCGCGGTGGAGTCCGGCGTCGACGGCTGGCGCCGCGTGGTGGTGGCCGCCACCGAGTCCGGCATCCCGATCCCCGGTTTCGCCTCGGCGCTGTCCTACTACGACGGCCTGCGCGCCGCACGCCTGCCGGCCGCCCTGGTCCAGGGCCAGCGCGACTTCTTCGGCGCCCACACCTACGGCCGCGTCGACGCCGACCCGGCGGCCCGGTTCCACACGCAGTGGAGTGGCGACCACACCGAGATACAGGTCTGACCCCGCCCCGTCCCCCGCCCCGTCCCCCGCGAGCAGACACAAACGGCCCAACCCGCCCGGCGTGTCGGGGACTTTCACGTCTGCTCGCGGGGCGGGGGCGGGGTGGGGGCGGGCCGTTAGGCTCGACAGGTGCGTTTCCTCGACGGCCACCGCCCCGACCACGACCTGACCTACAACGACGTCTTCATCGTCCCCAACCGGTCGGACGTCGCCTCCAGGTTCGACGTCGACCTGTCCACCGCCGACGGCACCGGGACCACCATCCCGGTCGTGGTGGCCAACATGACGGCGGTGGCCGGCCGGCGGATGGCCGAGACGGTGGCCCGCCGGGGCGGCATCGTCGTGCTCCCCCAGGACCTGCCCGCCGACGCGGTCAGGCACACGGTGGAGTTCGTCAAAAGCCGCCACCTGGTGGCCGACACCCCGGTCACCCTCGATGCCGAGGACTCGGTGTCCGACGCCGTCGCGCTGATCCACAAGCGCGCCCACGGGGCGGCGGTGGTCGTCGAGAGCGGCCGGCCCATCGGACTGGTCACCGAGGCCGCCACGGCCGGCGTGGACCGGTTCGCCCGGGTGCGCGACGTCGCGATCGCCGACTTCGTCACCGCGGCACTGGACACCGAACCCCGCAAGGTCTTCGACCTGCTCGACAACCACCCGGTCGGGGTGGCCGTGCTAACCGCACCGGACGGTTCGCTGGGCGGGGTGCTGACCAGGACCGGGGCGGTCCGGGCGGGTATCTACTCCCCCGCCACCGACGCGTCGGGGCGGCTGCGCGTCGCCGCGGCCGTCGGGATCAACGGCGACGTGGCGGCGAAGGCCCGCGCCCTGGTCGACGCCGGTGTCGACGTCCTCGTCATCGACACCGCGCACGGCCACCAACTCAAGATGCTCGACGCCATCAAGGCGGTCGCGGCACTGGATCTGGGTGTGCCGCTGGCGGCCGGGAACGTGGTCTCCGCCGAAGGCACCCGCGACCTCATCGCGGCGGGGGCGTCGATCGTCAAGGTGGGCGTCGGCCCGGGCGCGATGTGCACCACCCGGATGATGACAGGCGTGGGCCGCCCGCAGTTCTCCGCGGTGCTCGAATGCTCAACCGCGGCAAGCCAATCGGGCGGGCACGTCTGGGCCGACGGCGGCGTGCGCCATCCCCGTGACGTGGCCCTGGCGCTGGCGGCCGGCGCATCCAACGTGATGATCGGCTCCTGGTTCGCCGGCACCTACGAGTCCCCGGGCGACCTGATGCTCGACCGTGACGGCCGGCCGTTCAAGGAGAGCTACGGGATGGCCTCCAAGCGGGCGGTCGCCGCCCGCACCGCCGCCGACAGCGCGTTCGACCGGGCCCGCAAGGCGCTGTTCGAGGAGGGGATCTCCAGTTCCCGGATGTCGCTGGACCCGGCCCGCGGCGGGGTCGAGGACCTGCTGGACCACATCACCTCCGGGGTGCGCAGCACCTGCACCTATGTGGGAGCGCACACGCTGGCCGAACTTCACGAGCACGCGGTCCTGGGCGTGCAGTCCGTCGCGGGTTTCGCCGAGGGCCACCCCCTGCCGACCGGCTGGTGACAACACGCCGCCGTGCCGGCAGCTAGCATATGGGCCTGTTCGTCACCCGCGGGAAGGGAAACTCTTGGGATCGGACGCCGACCCCTCATCTAGTCCGCCGGGCCTCGCGCCCGGCTCTCCGACGGCCTGGCGATGAACGCACTCTCCATCGCCCTGAGCATGTTGCTGATCTTGGCGATGATCGCGGGGACCGCGGTTTTCGTCGCGGCGGAGTTCTCCTTGACCGCCTTGGAGCGCAGTACCGTAGACGCTAACGCCCGGACCGGCGACCGGCGCGACCGGATGGTGCAGCGGGCCCATCGAACGCTGTCCACCCAATTGTCCGGCGCGCAACTGGGCATCTCCATAACCACCCTGGCGACCGGGATCCTCGCCGAACCGGTGTTGGCCAGGCTGATCGGCCCCGTGCTGACCCGAATCGGTCTGCCGGGCGTCGGGGGGCTGTCCCTGGTGCTGGCGATCCTGATCGCGACGTCGCTGTCGATGATCTTCGGTGAACTGGTCCCCAAGAATCTCGCCGTCGCCAGGCCGGTGCCGACCGCACGGGCCAGCGCCGGGCTGCAACTGCTGTTCTCGAAGGTCTTCGCCGCCGCGATCCGGCTGACCAACGGCGCAGCGAATGCCATCCTGCGCCGGATGGGTATCGAGCCGGTGGAGGAACTGCGGTCGGCGCGCTCGCCTGAGGAACTCGGCGCGCTGGTTCGCAACTCCGCACAACGCGGCGCCATCGACGCCGACACCGCACTGCTGGTCGACCGCTCACTGCAGTTCGGTGCCCGTTCGGCCGAGGAGTTCATGACCCCTCGCACCGAGATCGAGGCACTGCAGGCCGATGCGTCTCTAGCCGATCTGGTCGCCGCCGCGGCGCGTACCGGGTATTCGCGTTTCCCGATCGTCGACGGCGACCTCGACGAGACCATCGGGCTCGTTCACGTGAAACAGATCTTCACAGTGCCGCCCGCGGAGCGGACAGGCATCCGCCTGGCCAGCCTCGCCGTCCCGGTTCCCCGGGTGCCGTCGACGCTGGACGGCGACGCCCTGATGACGCAGGTGCGGGCCAACGGACTGCAGACCGCACTGGTGGTCGACGAATACGGTGGAACCGCCGGGATGGTCACCGTCGAGGATCTGATCGAGGAGATCGTCGGCGACGTCCGTGACGAGCACGACGACTCTCCACCGGATGTGCGACGCCGGGGTGACACCTGGGAAGTGGCCGGATTACTCCGGATCGACGAGGTGGCGGCGGCAGTCGGTTTCCGCGCCCCCGATGGTGAATACGAGACCATCGGAGGGCTGGTCCTGAAGTCCCTGGGTCACATCCCCGGACCCGGGGAATCGGTGGACCTGCCGACCATGGGCCAGGACGGCGCCGAGTCTGGTCCGTCCGGTTGGCGCGCCACGGTGCTGGCCATGGACGGGCGGCGCATCGACCGGGTTGCACTGAATAGGCTCCACGGGCGGACGGGATCCGGCGATGGGGACTGACATCCTCGGGGTGCTGCTGACAATCCTGCTGCTGGCCGCCAATGCATTCTTCGTCGGATCCGAGTTCGCGCTGATCTCGGCCCGGCGCGACCGGCTCGAGGCGCTGGCCGAGCAGGGCAAGAAACGTGCGGCGTCGGTGATCCGCGCCGGGGAACAGCTCTCCCAGATGCTGGCCGGTGCCCAACTCGGCATCACCATCTGCTCGATTCTGCTGGGCCGGGTCGCCGAGCCCGCGGTCGCGCACCTTCTGGAGAAGCCGTTCGCCGCGGCCGGGGTCTCCGGCCCGGTGCTGCATACGGTGTCCTTCCTGATCGCGCTGGCCATTGTGGTGACGCTGCATGTGCTGCTCGGCGAGATGGTGCCGAAGAACATCGCCATCGCCGGCCCGGAGTCAACGGCAATGCTTCTCATCCCCGCATACCTGCTCTATGTGCGGGCGGCGCGTCCGCTGATCTCGTTCTACAACTGGGCGGCGAACGGGATTCTGCGGCTCTTCGGCGTGACGCCCAAAGACGAGCTCGATGTGACGGTATCCACCGTCGAACTCGCCGAAATGATCACCGAGTCGCGCTCCGAGGGCCTGCTGGACATCGAGGAGCACACCCGGCTGTCCCGGGCACTGCAGATCCGCAACAGGGTGGCCGGCGACGTCGCGGTGCCGCTGGCCGCAGTCCGGTCGGTGCCCGCCGCGGCCGCCGAGACCGGGCCGACGGTCGCCGACGTCGAAGCCGCCCTGACCGAGACCGGATACTCGCGCTTCCCGGTGACCGAGGCGGGCGGCACGTTCACCGGCTTCGTGCACATCAAGGACATCCTGGACCTCGTCGATAAACCCGGGGCCGCGATGAGTTCGTCGGCGGTCCGGCACCTGCCGCGATTACCGGCCGCGACGCCGTTGCCCGAGGCGCTGACCCGATTGCGCCACGACAACAGCCACATCGCCCTGCTGACCGCCGCCGACGGTACGGTCTCCGGCATGGTGGCGCTGGAGGATCTGGTCGAGGACCTGGTCGGCACCGTGCGCGACGGCAACCACCGCTAGCGGGAGGTCCGGCCGCAGCGACGATGGGTGATCGGCGGCGGATAGGATCAAGCCACCCTATGGCGGGATGAGGTTGGAGGACCGATGACGAACCGGGTGGTCGTGGGCAATCTGCGGGTGGCGCAGAACCTGTACGACTTCATCACCGACGAGGCCTTACCCGGGACCGGCGTGGACCCCGAGAGCTTCTGGTCCGGGGTGGACAAGGTGGTGGCCGACCTCACCCCCCGCAACGACGAACTGCTGGCCCGCCGCGATCAGCTTCAGGCCCAGGTCGACAGGTGGCACCGCCAGCGCGTGATCGGCGGGTTCGAGGTCGGCGACTACAAGCGGTTCCTGACCGAGATCGGCTACCTGCAGCCCGAGCCGGCGGACTTCACCATCACCACCTCCGGGGTGGATTCGGAGATCACCTCCACGGCCGGCCCGCAACTGGTGGTGCCCATCCTCAACGCCCGCTTCGCGCTCAACGCCGCCAACGCCCGCTGGGGTTCGCTCTACGACGCCCTCTACGGCACCGACGTCATCAGCGAGGCGGACGGCGCGCAGCGGGGCGGCCCCTACAACACCGTTCGCGGTGAGAGGGTGATCGCCTACGCCCGGCGGTTCCTCGACGAGGCGGTGCCCCTGGTGGACGCCGGCTACCGCGACGCCACCCGGTTCATGGTCGAGGACGGCCGCCTGGAGATCGCGCTGGGCAACGGCGATGTGACCGGCCTGGTCGACCCCGCCCGGTTCGCCGGGTACACCGGGTCGCCGTCGGCGCCGGACTCGGTGCTGCTGGTCAACCACGGCCTGCACATCGAGATCCTCTTCGACCGCGACTCCCCGATCGGCGCGACCGACCCGGCCGGCATCAAGGACGTGGTGCTGGAGTCCGCGGTCACCACGATCATGGACTTCGAGGACTCGGTGGCCGCGGTGGACGCCGACGACAAGGTGCTCGGATACCGGAACTGGTTGGGGCTCAACAAAGGTGACCTCTCCGAGGAGGTCAGCAAGGGCGACACCAGGTTCACCCGGGTGCTCAACGGCGACCGCGCCTACACCGCCCCGGACGGGACGCCGTTCACCCTGCCCGGCCGCAGCCTGCTGTTCGTCCGCAACGTCGGCCATCTGATGACCAACGACGCGATCGTCGACAGCGAGGGCCGCGAGGTCTACGAAGGCATCCAGGACGCCCTGTTCACCAGCCTGATCGCCATGCACGGCCTGGGCGGGCAGAACAGCCGCACCGGGTCGGTGTACATCGTCAAGCCCAAGATGCACGGACCCGACGAGGTCGCCTACACCTGCGAGTTGTTCACCCGCGTCGAGGATGTGCTGGGCCTGCCGCCGGGCACCCTCAAAGTCGGCATCATGGACGAGGAACGCCGCACCACGCTGAACCTCAAGGCCTGCGTCAAGGCCGCCGCCGACCGGGTGGTGTTCATCAACACCGGCTTCCTGGACCGCACCGGCGACGAGATCCACACCTCGATGGACGCCGGACCGATGATCCGCAAGGGCGCGATGAAGACCCAGCCGTGGATCCTGGCCTACGAGGACCAGAACGTCGACGTCGGACTGGCCTGCGGATTCTCCGGCCGGGCCCAGATCGGCAAGGGCATGTGGGCGATGACCGACCTGATGGCCGACATGGTCGAGCAGAAGATCGCCCAACCGCGGGCCGGAGCGACCACCGCCTGGGTGCCCTCGCCCACCGCGGCCACCCTGCACGCCATGCACTACCACGACGTCGACGTCTACGCGGTGCACCGGGAACTGGCGGGCCGGGCCCGCACGACCATCGAGCAACTGCTCACCATCCCGCTGGCCGACCGGGACCTGGCCTGGTCACCGCAGGAGATCCGCGAGGAGGTCGACAACAACTGCCAGTCGATCCTGGGCTATGTGGTGCGCTGGATCGACGCGGGCGTCGGCTGCTCGAAGGTTCCCGACATCCACGACGTGGCGCTGATGGAGGACCGCGCCACGCTGCGCATCTCCAGCCAGCTGCTGGCCAACTGGCTGCACCACGGCGTGATCACCTCCGAGGAGGTGAAGTCGAGCCTGCGGCGGATGGCCGTGGTGGTCGACCAGCAGAACGCCTCCGACCCCGAGTACCGCCCGATGGCCCCGGACCCCGACGGCAGCATCGCCTTCCAGGCCGCCCAGGAACTCATCCTGGCCGGGGCTGCGCAGCCCAGCGGCTACACCGAGCCGATCCTGCATCGCAGCCGGCGCCGGTTCAAGCAGAGCCTGGGCCGGTAGCGGATGGGCAGGCACAACCTCCCCTCGGAGGGGGGAACCTTCAATGAGCCCACGCGGCGCCGCCGTGCCGTCGGGGGTCGTCGGGGGGTGAGCCTGGGCGTGATCGCCGCACTGGTCACCGTGGTGGTGCTGGTGGGCGGGATCATCCTGTGGCGGTTCTTCGGCGACAGCCTGTCCCGGCGGTCCTCCGACGCCGCCGGCGAATGCCTGCAGGGAACCGCGACCGTGGCGGTGGTCGCCGACCCCTCGATCGCCGGACACCTGGCATCGTTCGCCGACTCCTTCGACGCCGAAGCCAGTCCGGTCGGCGATAAATGCATCGACGTCGTTGTGCAGCCGGTCGACTCGGATTCGGTCCTGAAGGGACTCACCGGATCCTGGCCGTCCGACCTCGGCGAGCGCCCGGCGCTGTGGGTGCCCGCGAGTTCGGTTCAGACGGCACGGCTGCAGGCCGCCGCGGGCGAGCAGATGGTCAGTGACTCCCGGTCCCTGGTCACCTCTCCGGTGGTGCTGGCGGTGCGCCCCGATCTGAAGAAGGCTCTGGGCGAGGAGGGTTGGCCCGCTCTCCCGGGGTTGCAGAACGACCCGTCCGCTCTCGACTCCCGGGACCTGGCGGGGTGGGGTCCGCTGCGGCTGGCGCTGCCGCGGGTCGGCTCGGCCGACGCGGCGTTCCTGGCCACCGAAGCCGTCGCCGCGACCTCGGCGCCGCCGAACTCCCCGCCGACGGCGGGCATCCCGGCGGCGTCGGAGCTGTTGGCCGGCCAACCGCGGCTGCCGGCCGACACCGTCGACGCGGCCTGGGCCGCGTTGACCGGTCCGGGCCTTCCCGCCGCCGGTGCGGTGCATGCGGTGGCCATGACCGAGCAGCAGCTTTTCACCCGGTCCGCCGAGATGCCGAACGCGGCGGACGCCGTCGCCGAGTGGATGCCGAGCGGGCCGGCGGCCGTGGCCGACTACCCGACGGTGCTGCTGGCCGGCCCGTGGCTGAGCCAGGAACAGGTGGCCGGCGCCAGCGAGTTCGCCCGGTTCCTCCGCAAGAAGGACCAGCTGGCCGCCCTCGCCGAGGCCGGTTTCCGTGCCGAGGGCGTCAGCCCGGAGGG
>NZ_JBBATF010000141.1:0-8658 GCF_040398885.1 Mycobacterium sp.
CGCCCAAAGCGAAGCCGACGGCCCCGCCCAAAGCCATGCCGGCGCCCGCGCCCAAAGCGAAGCCGACGGCCCCGCCCAAAGCCATGCCGGCGCCCGCGCCCAAGGCCATGCCGGCGCCCGCGCCCAAGGCCATGCCGGCGCCCGCGCCCAAGGCGAAGCCGACGGCCCCGCCCAAAGCGCTGCCACCGGTGCCGGCCGCGGCCCCGCCGGCACCGAAGGCGCTGACGGAGAAGAATCAGGAACTGGCCTGGCTGGCCCGACGCGCCACCGCCGAGGCGACGAAAGCCGGCGCGGACATCAGTCTCACCGTGCTGGACCGCGGCACCGGTCAGGTGATCTCCGGGGGCGACCGGTCACCGTTCCCGATAGCCTCGGTTGTCAAGCTTTTCATCGCCGATGACCTGCTCACCGAGACGGCGCGGCGCAAAGAGAAACTCAGCCCGCAGGATCGACGGGGCCTGGACCTGATGCTGCGGTCCTCCGACGACTTCCCGGCCGACGACTTCTGGGTACGCGGCGGCGGCAACGAGATCATCGACCGGGTCACCGCCCGCTACAGACTGTCCGGGACCACCGCGCCTTATGACGGCAACTGGTGGAACACCATGAGCACCACCGCCGATCTGGTGCGCTACTACGACATGCTGCTCGACGGCACCGGTGGCCTCCCGGCCCAGCAGGTGGCCGTAATGCTGGCCGACCTGGCCGCCTCGACCCCGATCGGCGCCGATGGTTATCCGCAGCGATTCGGTATCCCGGACGGGCTGTTCGCCGAGAAGGTCGCGGTCAAGCAGGGCTGGATGTGCTGCTGGGGCCCGGACAACCAGGTGCATCTGTCGACCGGGGTGGCGGGGCCGGATCACCGTTACGTCATCGCGCTGGCCTCGATGCAACCGGCCGACGAGGCCACCGCGCGTGCCACCATGACCAAGACGCTCAAGACGATGTTCCCGAGCGGACAGATCTGAACGATCAGCCCAGCAGGTCCGGGCGCCGCGCACGCGTCCGTTCCAGGGCCTGCTCCCGTCGCCACGCGGCGATCCTGGCGTGGTCCCCGGAGAGCAGGACCTCCGGGACCGGCAGTCCCCGCCACTCCGGCGGCCTGGTGTAGCTGGGTCCTTCGAGCAGTCCGTCGGAATGCGAATCATCTTGGTGGGAAAGCGGATTGCCGAGCACATCGGGTAACAGCCGCACCACCGCCTCGATCATCACCAGGGCTGCGGCTTCTCCCCCGGCTAGGACGTAGTCCCCGATGGAGACCTCCTCGACCCGCATCCGCCGGGCCGCATCCTGCGCCACCCGCTCATCGATGCCCTCGTAGCGGCCACAGGCGAACAACAGGTGTTTCTCCGCCGTCCAGCGCTGGGCGTCGGCCTGGACGAAAGGCCGGCCCGCCGGCGTCGGGATCACGAGAAGCGTTTCAGGCGTGCCGATTTCGTCGAGCGCCTCACCCCACACCGGTGCCCTCATCACCATTCCCGGCCCCCCGCCGTAGGGCGAGTCGTCTACCGAATGGTGTACGTCGTAGGTCCACCGGCGCAGGTCGTGCACGGCGAATTCGACGATGCCGGCCTCGATCGCCCTGCCCGGCAGGGACTGCCGGACCGGGTCGAGGTAGCCGGGGAAAATCGTGACGACGTCGATGCGAATCACAGCGACTCGATGTCCAGCAGACCTTCGGGCGGGTCGATCTCGACGCCGCCGTCACGCGACACCGACGTCACGATGGCGCGGACGAAGGGAACCAGTATCTCCCTGCCGTCCGGGGCGCGAACCGCCAGCAGTTCCCCGGCCGCGGTGTGTAACACTTCGGCGACCGTCCCGACCCGCACGCCGCCCACGGTGCGAACCGTCATGCCCTCGAGTTCGTGGTCGTAAAACTCGTCGGGGTCGTCCAGGGACGGCAGGTCGCCGGAGTCGACGACGAAGAGATGCCCGCGCAACGCCTCCGCGCCGTCGCGATCGCACACCCCGACCAACCGGACCAGCAGACGGGCTCCGTGCGGACGAGAAGACTCCACCGCCACCTCGCGGACCGGGCCCGTCCCACGGGATGGCCTGAGCCGCAATCGGTTACCGCCGGCGAACCGCTCCTCGGGATCGTCGGTGCGGACGTCGACCACCAGCTCGCCGGTGACGCCGTGGGGTTTGATCACCCGTCCGACCACGAGCTCCATCGACAGGCGCGAGCTACTGGTCGGTGTCCACCACATCGACGCGGATACCCCGGCCGCCGATGCCGGCCACCAGGGTCCGCAGCGCGGTGGCGGTTCGGCCGCCGCGGCCGATCACCTTGCCCAGATCGTCGGGGTGCACGTGCACCTCGACGGTCCGGCCGCGACGGTTGGTCACCATGTCGACGCGGACGTCATCGGGGTTGTCGACTATCCCGCGCACAAGGTGCTCGACGGCGTCGACGACGACCGAACTCATTCCGCGGCCGGCCCGGCGGACTCCGCGGCGGGCTCGACCTCGGACTCGGCCGCGGGCTCGGACTCCGCAGAAGCCTCGACCTCCGCGGGCGCCTCGGTCTGCTCGGTCTTCTTGGCCGGGGCCTTCTTCTTCTTCAGCTGAACGGCGTCACCGGTCGGTGCGCCGTCGGCGCCGGCCAGGGCGGCGTTGAACAGTTCGAGCTTGGTCGGCTTGGGCTCGGCGACCTTCAGCGTGCCCTCGGCCCCGGGCAGCCCCCTGAACTTCTGCCAGTCCCCGGTGATCTTGAGCAGCTTGAGCACCGGTTCGGTGGGCTGCGCCCCGACGGACAGCCAGTACTGCGCACGGTCGGAGTCCACCTCGATCAGGCTCGGCTCCTCCTTGGGGTGGTAGCGGCCGATGACCTCGATGGAACGACCGTCGCGGCGGGTGCGCGCGTCGGCGACGGCGATACGGTACTGGGGGTTTCGGATCTTGCCGAGCCGGGTGAGCTTGATCTTGACAGCCATGGACGAACCACTCCTCTAGTCGCACGCTGCAATTCAGCGATCACCGGCGGGATGCCGGAACCCGGTTTTGCCTCGCGTGGCCAGCGACAGATTCTGCCAGATCAGCCGGCACGGGCGTTAATCGACCGCTTCTGGCCCAGCGGCGCCGACCGCTACACAACCTTGTTCAGGCACTTGGCCTCGACCCGCCGGCTGAGCCGCCAGCCCTCGGCGGTGCGGACGAACTCGTCGTCGTACCAGAGCGCGCAGAACAGGATCTGGCTCTGATCCCCCGAGTCGCTTCGCTCCCGGCCCGTGGGCCCCGCGCCCAGTTGCATGGGGTTGAAACACATGGTTCGCCCGGACGCGGTGTCGCCGGCCAGGGTGATGTCGAAGTTGCCGAGCAAGTGGTAGTAGGCCGGGAAATTCGGCAGCACCTGCGCCAGCCAGGCCTTCACCTGCGGGTAGGCGCCATCGATGCCGCCCATCGAGCGGAAGTCGATGTAGGCGTCCGGGGTGAAGATCCGGTCGAGGTCGTCGAATCGACGCTGATCGATGGCCGTCGCGTAGTCGACCAGCAGTTGCTGGATCTCCAGCCGATCCGAGATTTCCGCCATACTCAGCATGCGAGGATTCAACACCGCAGCTACGCGCCGCCGCCACCGGTTAGGCTGATCGCCCATGCGCAGGCTCGCCGC
Organism: Mycobacterium sp.; assembly: GCF_040398885.1. Lineage (GTDB taxonomy): Bacteria > Actinomycetota > Actinomycetes > Mycobacteriales > Mycobacteriaceae > Mycobacterium. Next base: position 3,617 of record NZ_JBBATF010000141.1, read on the forward strand.
CGCTGTAGCGGCTTCTCTCACGCTGTTCGCATCAACCGCGGCCACCGGACTTGCAACACCGGCATTCGCCGAACCCAGCGTCCAGCCGGTCGGCTCGGTGCCCGTCCCCGACGGCCCTGCGCCGTCGTGGATCGTCGCCGACCTGGATTCCGGCCAGGTTCTGGCGGGTAGGGACATGTACGGCGCGCATCCGCCGGCCAGCACCATCAAGGTGCTGCTCGCGCTGACCGCGCTCGACGAGTTGAGCCTGGACTCCACGATCGTGGCCAGTCAGGCCAACGCCGACGTCGAATGCAACTGCGCCGGAATCAAAGCCGGCCAGGTCTATTCCGTCCGCCAACTTCTGGACGGGGTGCTGCTGGTGTCGGGCAACGACGCGGCCGAGACGCTGGCCGACATGCTCGGCGGCTACGACACCGCGGTGGACAAGATGAACGCCAAGGCCGCGGCCGTCGGCGCCACCGACACCCACGCCACTTCGCCCTCAGGTCTGGACGGCCCGGGCGGCCCGGGCTGGACGACCCCGCACGACCTGGCGGTGATCTTCCGCGCCGCCATGGCCGATCCGGTGTTCGCGCAGATCACCGCGCAGCCGACCGCGATGTTCCCCGGCACGGCCGGGGGAACCCGGCTGATAAACCAGAACGAGTTGCTGACGCGCTACCCCGGTGCGGTCGGCGGTAAAACCGGCTACACGTACGCGGCCCGCAAGACTTTCGTCGGTGCCGCACAGCGCAACAGCAGGCGCCTGGTCATCGCCCTGATGTACGGCCTGGTCCGCGAAGGCGGGCCGACCTACTGGGACCAGGCGGCCACCCTGCTGGACTGGGGGTTCGCCCAGAGCCCGTCCACCGCCGTGGCGGCGCTGTAGCCGCCCCCAACTGCCTGGTGGCGGCGCTGTAGCCGCCCCCAACTACCTGGTGGCGGCGCTGTAGCCGCAGCCGCCCCGGTCGCTAGCCCCGGAAGCCGGGTTGGGCGACCTCGGCCGGCGTGAGCTGGTAGGGCGGCGCGGCCAGTTGGTTCGGCGTGGCCACGATCGCCGCGTCGGTTTCCGCCGGCATCGCCCCGGCAGGCATCGCCCCGGCGGGCGGCGCGACGTACGGCGCCGGTGGCGGCGGTTTCGGCGGGGCGGCCGGCGGCGGTGGCGCCGAGGTGTACTTGGGCTTGGGCTCCAGCGGCAGCTTGCCGGGCACCCAGGCCAGGATGTCGCGGATGCCGTCGCTCCACACGACGCTGTTGGGGACGTCGGGACCGACGACGTCGAAGTACAGCTTGGTCGGGTTCGAGGCGCCCGAGATCACCGGGAAATACGCCCCGTTGAGGGCGCGGGCGCCGAACCTCTCGATCATCAGGGGGGCGGATCCGCCGAAGGTGTCGACCTTCAGATTGGCCGAGAACAGCTTGCCGTTGTGCGGGACCGGGTCCTTGCTGGGCCCGAACTTGTCCACGGTGTAGCCGATGTAGGGCATGCCGTTCATGCCGTTCAGCCGCTCCTGCTCACCGAAGATCTTGATGTTGTCGGCGGCGGAGGCCGGTGCCGCCGTGCCCGCACCGATCCCGACTGCGACCGCGGTTGCAGCCAGAACTCCGGCCAGCTTGGTGATCTTCACCTTGACTCCCCTTCATTGCGTCGATTTCGCCCAGCGCGGTTAGACGATACCCCGAGATTCGCCCGCACACCGGGTTCAGCGATACCCGGCCGGCGCCCCCCGGTGACCGCGCGCCGCCGTGTGCTTCGGAGACCGCCCGAACAGCCCCGTAACGCCCATTGCTGACTTTGGACCCGAGCGCGGTGAAACAACACTTCAGATCGTGTTAGGCCAAGCACTCCCAGTTTGCCGGAACAGCCCGGCGCCCGGTTCCGGGAAGGCCGCGATCCGGCGACAGCAGACACCGGACAACGCGGGCACGACGCCGAAGCAGTAGATTGCCCGCTGTGATTCGGGGACGGTTGCGTCCGGCCGTGGCGGTGGCCGCGATCCTGGCGGCATGCGTCGCCCCGGCCGCCGGCGCCGAACCCGCCCAACCCTCCGCGATAGCCCCGCCCGTGGGCCCCGCGCCGGCCTGGCTGGTCGCCGACATGGTCAGCGGCCGCATTCTCGGCGCTCAGGACGCCTACGCCCCGCACGCCCCGGCGAGCACCATCAAGGCGTTGCTGGCCATGGTCGTGTTCGACCAACTGGCCCTCGACAACGCCGCCCGGGCGACCGAGGCCGACACCGAGGTCGAGTGCTCCTGCGTGGGACTGGTGCCCGGGCAGTTCTACACGGCCCGCCAACTGCTCGACGCGCTGCTGATGGTGTCGGGCAACGACGCCGCGAACATGCTGGCCGAAATGGTCGGCGGAATCCCGGTGGCGGTGGCGAAGATGAACGCCAAGGCCCAGCAGGTCGGCGCCACCAGCACCCGGGCCGGCTCCCCGTCGGGTCTGGACGGGCCCGGGTGGGAATCGGTGACCACGCCGCACGACCTCGCGGTGATCTACCGGGCGGCGCTGAACTATCCGCTGTTCGCCCAGATCCTTCATCAGGGCACAGCGGTCTTCCCGGACGGCGACGGCGGATTCAAGCAGATCGCCGGCCACGACCCGCTGCTGGCCGGTTATCCCGGGTTCATCGGCGGGAAGACCGGCTACACCAACCTCGCCCGGGAGACCTACGTGGCGATGGCGCAGCGGGACGGGAAAAGACTTGTCGCGGTGATGATGTACGGCAAGGACGAGTTGTGGGACCAGGGCCGGGCGCTGCTCGACTGGGGCTTCTCACAGCCCTGAGCGTTCAGTAGACCGCGCCGCGCAGAATCACCCGGTCGGGGCGGGCAAGCGCCTCCGGCCCGGAACGCGGATCCTCGGCGAAACACAGCAGGTCGGCCGGCGCACCGTCGGCCAGGGCCGGCCGACCCAGCCAACGGCGGGCATCCCAGCACGCCGCACCGACCGCTTCGCCGGGCGTCATCCCGATCCCCTTGAGGGCTTCCACCTCACGGGCGATCAGTCCGTGCGGAAGGTTCCCGCCCGCGTCGCTGCCGGCGTAGATCGGGACGCCGGCCTCCCGGGCGGCACCGATGCGCTGACGGAACCGGCCGTGGAGATCACGCATGTGTGCGGCGTAGATCGGGAATTTCGTTGCCGCGTCGGCGAATACCGGGAAGTTCTCGATGTTGATCAGGGTGGGCACGAGCGCGGTGCCGCGGGCCGCCATCATCGCGACGGTGTCCCCGGTCAGACCGGTGCCGTGCTCGATGCAGTCGATGCCGGCACCGATAAGACCCGGCAGGGCGTCCTCGCCGAATACGTGCGCTGTGACCCGGGCGCCTTCGGCGTGCGCGGCGTCGATCGCGGCGACCAGCACGTCGTCGGACCACAGTGGCGCGAGGTCTCCCACCGTCCGGTCGATCCAGTCACCGACCAGTTTCACCCAGCCGTCACCCCGGCGGGCCTGCTCGGCCACCGCGGCGGGAAGTTGCCATTGGTCCTCCAACTCGACGGCGTAACCGGGCAGATAACGCTTGGGTCTGGCGAGATGCCTTCCGGCCCTGATGATTTGCGGAAGGTCACGGTGGCCGTCCAGGCTTCGGGTGTCGGTCGGCGACCCGCAGTCACGCAACAGCAGGGCACCCGCGTCGCGATCGACCTCAGCCTGCGAGATCGCCTCGTCGAGGGCGATCGCCCCGTGCGGGCCGAGGCCGACATGACAGTGCGCGTCGACCAGGCCGGGGATCACCCAGCCGCCGTCCCACACGGTCCGGGCACCGGAGACCGGCTCGGCGCGCAGGACACCGTCGGCGATCCACCACTGCACCGGTTCGCCGTCGGGAAGCCCGCGGCCGCGGACGTGGAGCGGCCCCTGAGCCGGCGGCGAGTCGGGCAACTACCGCTGGCCGGGGAACTTCAGCTTGGACAGGTCGAACCCGGCCAGGCCCGGCGGGAGTTCGTTGAGACCCTCCGGCAGCTGCGACAGATCCGGGAAGCCCTCCGGCATGCCCGCACCCATCAACGGGTTGTGCGCCTTCGCCGGCGTCGGACCCCGGCCCTTGCCCTTGCCCTTCTTCTTGTTGTTCTTGGAGCTGCGCTTGGTCGACTTGCGGCCGAAGCCCATGCCCATGGCGCCGGCCATCTGGGACATCATCTTCCGCGCCTCGAAGAACCGGTCGACGAGTTGGTTGACCTCCGAGACCGACACCCCGGAACCGTTGGCGATGCGCAGCCGCCGCGAGGCGTTGATGATCTTCGGGTCGGCGCGTTCCTCGGGTGTCATGCCGCGGATGATGGCCTGCAACCGGTCCAGGTGGCTGTCGTCGATGGCGGCGAGCGCGTCCTTCATGCCCGCCGCGCCGGGCAGCATGCCCAGCAGATTGCCGATCGGGCCCATCTTGCGGATCATCAGCATCTGCTCGAGGAAGTCCTCCAGAGTCAGTTCGCCGGAGCCGATCTTGGCGGCGGCCTCCTCGGCCTTCTGAGCGTCGAAGACCTGCTCGGCCTGTTCGATGAGCGACAGCACGTCGCCCATCCCGAGGATCCGGCTGGCCATCCGGTCGGGGTGGAAGACGTCGAAGTCCTCCAACTTCTCCCCGGTGGAGGCGAACAGGATCGGCACCCCGGTGATCTCCCGCACCGACAGGGCCGCGCCGCCGCGGGCGTCGCCGTCGAGTTTGGTCAGCACTACGCCGGTGAAGCCGACGCCCTGGCCGAACGCCTCGGCGGTGGCGACGGCGTCCTGGCCGATCATGGCGTCGAGGACGAACAGCGTCTCGTCGGGTTGCACGGCGTCGCGGATGGCGGCCGCCTGGGCCATCAGCACGTCGTCGATACCCAACCGGCCGGCGGTGTCGATGATGACGACGTCGTAGTACTTGGTCCTGGCTTCTTCCAGGCCCCAGGCGGCGACGGCGACCGGGTCGCCGGGCCCCCAGCCCTCGGACTCCATGGACTCCACCGAGGTGCCGGGGTGCGGGGCGTAGACGGCGACGCCGGCCCGCTGGCCGACGATCTCCAACTGGGTCACCGCACCGGGGCGCTGCAGGTCGCAGGCCACCAGCAGCGG
>NZ_JBBATF010000142.1:0-8653 GCF_040398885.1 Mycobacterium sp.
GGGAGCCGTTCGCCCGGCTGATCCTGGAGGCCACCTACGAGGCGACGCTGCTGGCTGCGGCTGAGCAGGCCGACGCCGGCGGGTCGAACATCGTGCTGCTGACCCGGGTCGGCGGTGGAGTGTTCAACAACCACCCGGGGTGGATCGACGCCGCCATCGAACGCGCGGTGGGCGTCGTCGCCGAGGCGGGCCTGGACATCCGCGTCGTGTGCCACCGCGACGTCAGCTCCGGTGTGCGCGAGATCATCGAGCGGTGGGGCTGATCGGGTCGGCGAAGCCTGTCGCGCCCGGCGTCGGGGAACCGGTTCACTGACACGACTGTTTACTGACACAACTGCGGCCCCCGTATTGGTGGTTACAACCACCACGCAGCGGTTCGTTCTAAGGCGGGGTTGCCGCGTGTCCGTGGAGCCCTCACGAACAGACCGGGCTTCCTTGTCGGTAGTGGCCGTCGGCAAGGTCGTGGTACCAGGTCGTCTCCGCCGGTGCGGGAAGTCCGGCGGCTTGTAGCCCTGTCGAGAGGGCGCGGAAGGCGGGCGTGACGGGTGTGCCGTTAACGATGTGGACGATCGCGGGACGCTGGTCCGGTGGGAGCTCACCCAGTGCGGTGGTCAGACTGCCCTCGATGAGATTCTTGCCGTCGGCCAGCGTCACAGCCGCGACAGCGACGTCGTGGGTAGCGGTGGCGACGGGGTAGACCACGGCCAGTGCGATCGCCGGGATGCTGCCGAGTGCGTCGCAGATCGGCTCACGGAAGACAGGCCCGCCCGCCGACTGGATCACGGTGTTCCTGTTGTCGACGTACCAGTAGTCGCCGTCGGTGTCGCGGCGGAACAGGTGGTCGGTGGTGATCCACGTATCGCCTTCGGCGAAGACTGAGCGCATGGCTACGCTCGCGGCATCGCGGCCCGAACGCGGCGTTGCCAGAAGCACACCCACCTCGCCATCGGCCGATGGGCGCACAAACCCGCGTTCATCCTCGATGAAGCGGCCCGTCGCGGCGTCGTAGGCGCCGAGTCGGACCTCGCTGCTGCCGGGGAGCGGACGACCCTTGGATCCGACCTTGCTACCACCGACGTTGGCCAGCAGGGCGTCCCCCTCGGTGGATGCGAAGAACTCCAGCACTTGCGCCGGGGCGAATCGGAGGGCGACCTTGTGCCACAGCCCGGCCGGCATGCCGGCTCCGATGAACAGACGGATCGGATGATGCTCCTGAAGCGTGGGTGAGGTCACGTCGACCAGTTCACTCAGCATTCCCCAGCTGTAGGCGACCACCGTGACCCCGTAGCGGTGAACCTCGTCGGCGAATCGCGTCGGGTCGACACCCCGGGTCATCGCGATGCGTGCGCCGCCGGCGACCGCCCCGCCGAGGCCGATCAGCAGAGCCGACGGATGGTGCAGCGCGGTCGGACAGTAGACGGTGTCACGGCGGTCGAGTGCGGCGGCAGCGGCCGTTCCGAAAGCCGAGTGCGCCCAACGATGATTAGTGACCTCCTTGACAACCCGGCGTCCCCCGGTCGTGCTGAAGAACACGAACGCAACATCCATCGCCAGGCCCGGGTTGGGCCGGTACCACTGCGGTAGCCGCATGTCTGAAACGTCCAGGCTGTCCAGCACGACGAACCTGCCCGGCTCGGTGCCGGTCGGTCGCCCGGAAACGAGCACTCGGGCGCCGGTGGCAGCGGCCGCTCCCAATCTGTCTGGGGTGGTGATGATTTCGGCGACTGCGCACAATTGAACTGCGGCGGCGAGGTCATCGTCCGGTGGAAGTAGCACCGCCACTGCGCCCAGCCTTGAAAGCGCCGCAATCGCGATGACGGAATCCGGGCAGGTGTCCATCAGGACACCGACGTGGGCGCCCTGACGGATGCCGGCCGTGATGAGTCGTCCCACCGTGCGGTCGATACCCGCCGCGACCGCCGCGTTGGTCTGGACTCGGTCCTCGAACAGGAAGCATTCCTCGTCGGGTGCCTTCTTCGCATGCTCGGCGAGCAGCCTGCCCAACGACACCCGGGTGTGGGGCTGCAGCCGCTCCAGCCGAGTGAGATGGGGCGCGGACCGGACCGCCTCGTAGGCGATCTCCTTGCCGGTGCGCGCCGCCCCCACCGCCGCGGCGACTAGTCCGAGGCTCACGCCGATGCCCAGTTCGGCAAGCGCACCTGCCGAGTGACCGATTCGGGACGGCAGCCCGGTAGAGCCGTGGAGCCCTGCGTCGGAGTCGGCCCTCATGCGATTGACACCCTGCGGTTGGGGTCCCCGGCCGTCCTGCCACAGCACCCATCTGCCGATCGTCGGCCAGGTGTTCGTGGCGGCGCTCGATCCGACGACGAGGCCGAAATGGCCTGCTATAACCGACAGTTCGGACACCTCGGCACGGGGGGCCGCACGCCGAATCGCTCGCACTGACGCCGGTTGGCCGATTCCATCAATCTCACCGATGACCGCAAGGATCGGGCAGGAGATCTCCGCGAGTGTTATCAACGTTCCGTCGATGACCGCGCCGCCCGCCATCATCCGGTTGTGGACGACGAACTGCCGCAACAGTTCTGCGACTGCCGGACCGGACCAGGCCACCCACCCCTTGGCTTCGATGAATCTGCGCTGCTGCTCCCTGGGCAACAGCGCTTCTCGGTCATGAAGTTCCCGGAGGAAGTTCCATCTGGCCTGGACAGTCTTGACCGGGTCCAGGAGCTGAAATCCGGTCCGGGCGATCCACGCGGACACAGAGAGATGGTTGAAGACACGGTCGGCGAGCAACTGCGCCACCGGACCGGCGAATGCCACCGGGATTCCGAACGGCAGACCACTGAGCGAGTCGACGGCGCTACCGAGCGTGACGACGCTCGCCAGTCCCGCGGACCGTCGGTAGGCTGCGGTGTCGTAGCAGAACATGCCCCCTTGAGAGTAGCCCACCAAGTGCACGTCTCGACCGGTGTGTTCGCGGACCGAGTCGACGACACTGCTCAACGCGATGACGTGATCGCTGAAGGTGCGTTCCAGGCCACCGCTCTCGATATCCGGCGAACCGAAGTCGACCACCCAGGGATCCAGACCGAGGTCGTGCAGGATCCCGACCGCACCCCTGTCTGGCGTGACGTCGAACACGTTGGCAGACAACATCATTGGCGGCACCAGTACGACCGGCGGACGTGGCGGACCGTCCGGACTGTCGGGGAAGTACCGTCGAAGTCGGTACATCGCGCAGCTTTCCACCGTCTGATACGGCGAGGGCCGTGATCCGGTCTCAAAGCCGCCGAACCGCAGTACCTCCGCACCGTTGCGGATGGTCGCGAACAACCGATTCTTAATAGTAATAGCGGCGGCCACCGACGGCGTGTCCCAGTGATCCCAGCAGCCAGAGCACGCCGCCGACGATCAACAAGATGAGCCCGATGGACCACAGCACCGAGAACTTCAAGACGAATCCGAGGCCGAGGAGGACGATTCCGAGAGCGATCATGGTGAGTTTCCTTAGTTTCGATAGTTGTTTGGGGGTGTCGGGGGGCGGTGCGCTCAGTGCTTGCTGGGGATTCCCGGAAGCATGGTCCGCAGTCGCGATGAGCCTCGTGCATCGCCGCGTTTGCCTCGATTTTCGATGGCGAAACCTTCAGTTAACGCCAATTCAGCTGCATTGTCAACAGTGTTGACCCACGGCGTGGGTATATGGTGTTGGAGACTCGAAGGACGGCCGAATGACCCGAAGTCCCGAACCGGCTGGCGGCGGATCTCAACCCACCTCCACCGCGTCTGAGCATGGCGTCCCACAGATCTCGCGCGCGCTCATCCTCCGGGAGGCCTTGGCCATCATCGATCGTGATGGCGCGGACGGCTTATCCATGCGCCGACTCAGCAAAGCTGTCGGAAGAGACCCGGCAGTTCTGTACCGCCACCTTCCCAACAAGGCCGCGGTGCTCGACGGGGTCGTCGAGGTCATTCTGGAACAAATTGCCGTCGACGCCACCGACCCGAACTGGGTCGGCCAGCTACGGACCATTGCGCACAGTTTCCGCGACATCGTGCTCGCCCATCCGAACGTCTTTCCCCTGCTTGTCACGCGACCACTCTCGACACCGCTGGGGCAGCGACCGCACGGTGCGCTTCGACACCTCGAGAACATTCTTCTGCTCCTCACCTCCGCCGGGTTCACCGGTGAGGACGCGCTGCACGTGTACCGGGTGCTGTTCGCCTACCTTCACGGGCATGTGCTTTCCGAATTGCAAGAAGTCGTCGAACGACCCGACGAAGCCGACGATCTGCTGCGCCTTGGGCTGTATCGACTACCGGTTGCCGAATTCCCACAAGTACGTTCTGTGGCAACCGCTTTGGCCGACTACGACGGTGCGGCCGAACTCGACCGCGGCCTTGATCTCCTACTCCCGGGTCTCGAGGCGGCCCTTCCGCGGGCAGCCGGAGTGGGCTAGGAAGAGATATGGAGTCGGAACACCCCGAACACACCAGCCGGCCGCGATTGTTGCTTAAGCCGGAAGCGATCCGCTCCGGCTGCGTCGACGGGGCATGGTGGCCCCGGAGCGAAGATCTGGCTTCAGAGCTTCCCGAGCTGCTCGCCGCGCTGCAAGATCGCCTGGGCTCCATCGACAGCGTGTCGTACAAAGTCGGCGACTGGGCGAAGCGTCCCAGTTCATTGCTCTTCGACGGACGCGCGGTTGACCTTGGCGGGAATCGACGTCAGCCGCCCAACACCCTCGAAGTCATCGGACTCGACCGCAGCAGGATCGTTCTGTTGGTAGTGCCACCCCATACCAGTCCGGACCGCGCCCACGCCGGCATGGCCGCTGCGGCGGCACCGGAGGACACCTCGACCGTAGATGAACTCCTGATGATCAGCCTGCAAGACCGGGAGCACCGGACCCGGCGAGGCGCCGCGGAACAACGGTGGGATTCCCACGGCAACCCACCCCCTAGCGCTGAGTCCTCGGATCGCTGAATGTCACGGCGCTAGAACGTATTTTGCTCCGAGTGCGACAGCCGCGACTGCAGCGCGTACGGTTCAGGCCATGGAGTTCTCCGGGTGTCGCCGTCTTTGCGGCGACGTTGAGCTCCGACGCACGAGCGCCGATGCCATGAGGCCTCGGGAACCGCGGGTGGGAGCGTAGCGATGACGCCGTCGGCTAACCCGGCCGGTCCGAACGATGCCAAGGCTCGATTCCTGTCGGCCATCGACACGATCAGAGATGTTCGTGACGATCCGCAGCGGCTATGCTCGGCCTGTGTCCTGAAGCTGCCGGTCCAGCGGGCTGGGATCCTGCTCAACGTGTCCGGTACCGGTCTGGATGTCCTCTCCGCCAGTGACGCAGTCGCGGAGAAGGCGGAGTGGACCCAGGTCACACTCGGCGAAGGTCCGGCGGTTGAATCGATCGCGACCGGATTACCGATGTCACTGGCCGATCCCCACCGAAGCGATCGCTGGCCGGTGTTTCTCTCGGAGATCAAGAGTCTGGACGTGGGCGGGATTTACGCTTTCCCGTTGAACATCGGTGTCATCAGGGTCGGTGCTCTCGATCTCTACACAGCCGTCGGTGACCCGTTCGGCGCGCAAGACTTCGCCGACGCACTGGCGATCGCTGAAATTCTGACCGGCGTTCTGCTCAGCATGGGACCCGATGGACTTCTGCCTCAGACACTCGGCCCATGGTGGAATCAACCGCTGAGCAGCCGGGAGGTGCACCAGGCCACCGGGATGGTCATGGCGCAACTGGGGGTCGACGCCCGATCCGCTTATGTTCGGCTGCAAGCGTTCGCATTTGTCAATGGACGGTTGCTCAATGACGTTGCCGGCGAAGTTGTGTCCCGCCGTCTGCGATTTCAGCCTGAACCCGATGACGGTCTCTCGTCGGGTCGCGACACTCCGATTTGCTAAGCATCGAGACGGAAGGGACGAACATGGACAACGATGGGCGGCTTGCCCAGGCGTTCGTCGGTCTGGCTGACACACTTGTCGAAGATCACGACCCAGTCGAACTTGCACAGCAACTCATCGAGAGTTGCATGCTTCTGTTGCCGATCTCGGCTGCCGGACTTCTGACCGGCGATCCCCGGGGCCAACTTCACGTCCTCGCGTCGAGCAGCGAAGAGACCAGACTGCTCGAGTTGCTCCAGGTCGAAGCAGACCTCGGTCCGTGTCTGCTCGCGTATCGAACCGGCGAACAAGTCCTTGTCGACGATCTCAAGGTGGACTCCGATCGCTGGCCTGAATTCGCCGGCCGAGCAGGGGAATACAACTACAGATCCGTGTGTGCCCTGCCGCTTCGGCTGCGTGATAAGAGAGTCGGTGCGCTGAACCTGTTCCGCGACGAGGTCGGTGCGCTGGGGCCGAGTGACGTGGCCATCGGCCAGGCACTGGCTAATGTGGCGACGATCGGGATACTGCACCAGAGCCTCCTCACCCGAGCCGACCTGATCAACCAGCAATTGCAGGCCGCGCTGAATACTCGAATCGTCATCGAGCAGGCAAAAGGCGTGATCGCCGAACGCGCCGGTGTCCGGATGGAACAAGCCTTCGAACTGTTGCGGTCTCACGCCCGGCGAACAGGCCAACGGCTTGCCGATGTCGCTCGTGCAGTGGTGGAAGGCGGCGACTCCTCAGCGATCATCTCGCAGTCGGCGCGCTGAAAAGCCGTGCGATCACACCATGGAGCAAGGCGTGTTGTCTCTCTCGTATTCCATCGCCGCTGACGGCTGTCCACCCGCCGGGCCGGTAGGTCTCCGGTGGGGCCGTCCCGCCCCGGACGACCTCCAGCGAACCATCGGTGTGCTTGATGTAGTGGTCAGCGGAACGCTCGAACACATCGGTGAGGCCGTTCTTGCACGTGACATTCACAGTCAATGATTTTGATCCGATCCTATCTAATGGGTGTTTCGAGCGGGAGATGGCGGAAGCCAGCCTTGAGCGGAATGCGTGGGCCGGCAACGCGCTCCGCCTTCTGATTCCCAGCGATCCTGCTCAGCGCCGCGGTTCGGCACAGGGACGGCCCGAGTCGGCGCCCTGCTCGTGAGCAGGGCCTCGACGGTCGAGGAGTCCCTCACCGCGGCTGCGGCCATCATCGCGGTGTGGGCCGATTCGGGATCGGTGCTCGGGGGTACGAGCAGGAGGAGAATCCGGCGACGGCTGTGCCCGATGACCTCGACGGTGTGGCTGGGCTGATGGCGATATCCGTCGAGGCGGACTGCCCTACCACCCATCGCCACCTTGGCCGGCGCCGTTCTCCATTCGCCCAGGTTGAAGAGCACGCGCTCGATAGGGCCGAGCCGAACAGCCAGTACCGCCAGCAAATCCGGTAGTTCCGCGAGAAGGTCATCGGTGCGGGGCCACCACGCCCCATCGACGTGACCACTCTGGGGCGCCTTTGCTTTCAGGCGCAGTCGTGGCGTGCGAAGCGGTGGCGTGCGGTGCTGCCCGACTTCGGTCTGAATGTGGTTTTGCGTCATGGCGACGCTCCCGTCCTGACCGCGAACCGGCCAGTTACCTCGATTCAGCGGCGAAACGACCTCGACAGGCCGCATGCGAAAAACCGCTGATTATCTAATGATACGCCGTAGTGGGCGGGCCGTGCGTGCACGCTCGTCGGCGGTTGACGCCTGGGCCGTGCCGCAACGATGGTCCACGCCGGTCACCTACCGTGTGACCGTGGCACTGATCGCGCGCGGCCACGACGGTGACGATGTTCCTGGGCAACAACCAGATGCTCGAGGTCGGCGACAACGGTGTGACGGTGTCGCAGGTTCGGACCGCCGACATGGCGCCGTATCTGGTGCGGATCATCGCCTAGGTCGGGAACCCCGACAGGCCGGCGCTGGAGATCTAGCGGCCCGCTACGCGCAGTCGGTGCAGATCGACTCGCCGTTGCGGCCCCGGGCCAGCCTGCTTCGGTGATGGACCAGGAAGCAACTGCTGCAGGTGAATTCGTCGTGCTGCTTGGGCACCACCTGAACGATGAGCTCATCATCGGACAGGAAGGCCCCCGGGAGTTCGTAGGACTCGGTGAGGTCGGTTTCGTCGATGTCGAGGACGGCCGTGGAGGTTTCGTTGCGCCGTGCGGCAAGTTCGTCCAGCGACTCGTCGGCGTCAACGAGTACGCGACGGGGGGCGTCGTAGTCAACGGTCATGGTTCGTGCCTTTCGGGTTCGACCATCCGGCCGATTGTTCGGCCGGATGCGCTCTTATTCCCCTACGCAGGGCGGTCTAAACCCGATTCTTCAGCCGGGTCAAATTCGCCGTCAGCGACTCCTTGGCGACATGGGGCTCGCCTTGACCGGGGCACCTACACTCACTGTCATGAGCCTGGTCCGGATGTACCGCCGCACCGGCGCCGACGTGCCCTTCGGCGATCCGCTGCCGTCACACGGCACCGAGATGGAGGGTTGGTTCTGGCGGGTGTCCGACGAGGCCAGCGGCCGGGTGCTGATCGCGCTGTGCAGCGTCAACCGCCACCCGGCCGGGGACTGGTCGACGACGGCGGTGGGGGTGCATCCGGGCCTGGTGGTCCGATCCGCGGCGTTGTCCGGCGCCCGAGCCGAGCACAGTCCCTTCATGGTCACCGCCGGCGATGAGGCCGGCAGATTCACCGTCGGCGCCGACCGGGTGCGCTTCCAACTCGGTGACCTGAAGCTGAATATGGAGTTCGGTGACCGGGTG
>NZ_JBBATF010000143.1:0-8649 GCF_040398885.1 Mycobacterium sp.
CGAAGCCCTTCTCCGCGTTGAACCACTTCACAGTTCCCTGTGGCATTTCTTTCCTTACTTCTTTCCGGGAGCGATCTACCGATATTCATGTAGACCGGGCCGGTTGAGGCCGCATACCTTCTGGGCTCACACCCTCGCAGAACAGCGACCGCAACGACGATCCTGCGATGTGGAGACACGAACACAGAAGCTACGACCACCGTCATCCAACCACGCGCGACGACGGTTGGCACAGTCTCGGCGACAATTCGGTCAGAGTGGTCGACGGGTTCGTGACAGGGGGAAAGCAAAATATGGTCGGTTTCGGCGGCGAACTGCTGGCCGCGGTGTGCGGACCGGACCGTCCGCCGTCGTTGCTCCACGTCGTCGAAATGCCGGCCCGCGGTGCCTCGCGGTCCGAATGGCCTGGTTGGGCCCACCCCGAGGTCGTGGCAGCCCTCGGCGGCCGCGGAATCACCGCGCCGTGGTCCCATCAGGCGCAGGCCGCCGATCTGGCCCATGCCGGCCGGGACGTGGTCATCAGCACCGGGACGGCCTCCGGGAAGTCGCTGGTGTTCCAGTTGCCGATCATGGACGTCTTGTTGCGGGATCCGCGGGCCAGGGCGTTGTATCTCTCACCGACCAAGGCTCTCGGTCACGACCAACTCCGCGCCGCCCACTTCCTGACGGCCACGGCGGCGGGACTGCGCGACGTCGCCCCCACCGCCTACGACGGGGACGCGCCCGCGGAGGTACGCCGGTTCGCCCGCGAACGTTCCCGGTGGCTGTTCTCCAATCCCGACATGGTGCACCTGTCGCTGTTGCGCGATCACGCCCGCTGGGCGGTGTTCCTGCGCGGCCTGCGCTATGTCGTCATCGACGAATGTCACTACTACCGCGGCATATTCGGCTCCAATGTCGCGATGGTCCTGCGGCGGCTGCTGCGGTTGTGCGACCGCTACCGCGACGCCGGGTCCGCCCCGCCGACGGTCATCCTGGCCAGCGCGACCACCGCCGCCCCGGGCGATACCGCAACCGAGTTGATCGGCCGCCCGGTCACCGAGGTGACCCGGGACGGCTCGCCGCAGGGCGCACGCACCATCGCCCTGTGGGAACCGGGGCTGCGCCACGACCTGCATGGCGAGCATGGGGCGCCGGTGCGGCGGTCCGCGGGGGCCGAGGCGGCCCGGATGATGGCCGATCTGGTCGCCGAGGGCGCCCGGACGCTGACCTTCGTCCGGTCGCGGCGCGGAGCCGAAATGACCGCGATGGCAACCCGGTCGCGGCTTGCCGACATCGCCCCGTCGCTGCAGGAGACGGTCGCGTCCTACCGGGCCGGATACCTGGCCGAGGACCGGCGGGCGCTGGAGCGCTCGCTGGCCGACGGCCGATTGCGCGGGCTGGCGGCCACCAACGCACTGGAACTCGGTATCGACATCTCGGGCCTGGATGCGGTGGTGCTGGCAGGGTTTCCGGGAACCCTGGCCTCGTTCTGGCAGCAGGCCGGGCGCTGCGGCCGGCGCGGGCAGGGGGCGCTGGTCATCCTGGTGGCCCGCGACGACCCACTGGACACGTATCTGGTCCATCACCCCGATGCCCTGCTCGGCAAACCGGTGGAGCGGGTGGTGACCGATCCGGCCAACCCGTACGTCATGGGCCCGCAATTGCTGTGCGCGGCGGCCGAGATGCCGTTGACGGAGTTGGAACTCGACCGCTGGAATGCCGCCGGCGTGGCCGGAAGCCTCGTCGGGGACGGCTTGCTGAGACTGCGCTCCGGGCGGTATTTCCCGGCCGCCGGTCTCGACCCGCACCATCAGGTCGACATCCGGGGTGGCGCCGGCAGGCAGGTCGCCATCGTGGAGTCCGGGACCGGTCGGGTGCTGGGCAGCACCGAGGCCGGTCAGGCACCGGCCACCGTGCATCCCGGCGCGGTGTACCTGCACCAGGGCGAGACCTATCTGGTCGATTCGCTCGACCTCGACGACGGCGTGGCCTTCGTGCACGCCGAAGATCCCGGATATTCGACGTTCGCCCGGGAAGTCACCGACATCACCGTCACCGGGGCCGGCGAGCGGGTGGACTACGGCACGGTGACGCTGGGTCTGGTCCCGGTCTCGGTGACCCGTCGGGTGGTCGGCTACCTTCGCCGCTCCGCGTCCGGCGAGGTGATCGACTTCATCGAACTGGACAGCCCCGAAGACATCCTGCCGACCATGGCGGTGATGTACACGGTGGAACCGGATGTGTTGCGCGCCAACGGAATCGACCTACCCCGGATTGCCGGTTCCCTGCATGCCGCCGAACACGCCGCGATCGGGCTGCTGCCGCTGGTGGCCAGTTGCGACCGCGGAGACATCGGCGGGGTGTCGACGGCGGTCGGCGAGGACGGACTGCCGACGGTATACGTCTACGACGGCCATCCGGGCGGTGCCGGCTTCGCCGAACGCGGTTACCGACTGGCCGGCACCTGGTTGCGCGCGACACTGGCGGCCATCGAGGCTTGCGAGTGCCCCCACGGGTGCCCGTCCTGCGTGCAGTCCCCCAAATGCGGAAACGGCAATGAGCCGCTGGACAAGAGTGGGGCCGTACGGGTACTGAGGCTCGTCCTGACCGGACTCGGCGGGATCCGGCACGCGTGAGCCGCCCCGGTTCGCGACCGCCGACCGACCCCTCGAAAAGCGGTCGACCGTCGCGTTGCGGGACAGCTTGCACCGGGAACGAACCCGGTGCGGGCGCCCCGCATCCGAAGGCACTCCTGCAACACCGCTGGTCGGCTGGCCCTACGCTCGGACGACGCGAAGCGACGGGCAATCCATTTATCGGATGTATCTGAACATACGCCGTCGGCGTCAAAAACCGCAACGCGAGGCCAGACCGGTCGCGGCTCGTGTTGCGGTACAACGAATCCGCTGACCGCGGCCGGATTGGCATGCACCTCGCCGCTGAGGGGGCGCAGCCGCCACTAAGCTGGCGCCATGACCCCGGATTGGCTGCTGGTGGAAGCACTCGGTGACCAACCCGTCGTCGTCGCCCAGGGCCGGCAGATGAAGAACTTCGTCCCGCTCAGCGTCTTCCTGCGGCGAAACCCCAATCTCGCGGCGATCCAGACCGCGATCGCCGAGACGGTGAGCACCGGCAATTCGCTGACGAGCATCACGCCGAAGAACACCCGGGTGATCCGCACCGAGCCGATCCGGATGTCCGACGGCCATGTGCACGCTGTTCACGTCTGGTGCGGGCCCACTGACCAGGAGCCTTCCGAGCGGCCCGTACCGGGCCCGCTGGTCTGGGACTTCACCACCGGAGAGGCCTCGGGCACGGTGGAATACCTGCTCAACGCTGGGATGGACCCGAGCGCCGAGGCCATCACCGGTCGGGCGTTCGTGGAGGACATCCCCAGCCGCAGCCTCAATCCCGACGAGGCCAAGGTGCTCGCGATGGCCGTCGATGCCGCGCCCGACCGGACGTACTGCTCAAGTTGGGACTTCACCGACAAGCAGGGCTGTTTTCGCAGGGTGGGCTTCGTCGCCCGGACGCTGATGGAATCCATGGAGGACGGCACGGAGCACCTCGTCGTCCGCGCGATGAACCTCGTAGAGGAGGTCGGGGAGTCCACCCCGCCGCCGGATCGGTTTGCCGAGCGCATCATCGAAGGCCTGGCCCAGCCGGGTGTGTACCGACTGCTGGTCGACCTCAAAAACTGGACGCCACTGAAGTGGATCGACGGACCCTGCCCCTACTTCAACTGGCGGGGGCGGGTGCGGATACACCCCGAGGACCGGGAACGCTTCTCGGCACGGATCGCCGAGGAACTCGAGACCGGGTCCACCAGTGGGGTGCTCCGACTGCCGGGCAACGACGGCGACTGGGTGCCGCTTCATGTCACCGTCAGCAAGGTCGCGTTGGACGAAGGGATCTACGGCGGGCTGGTCACCCTGCGGTTGCCGACCGAATCCGAACTCGCCGATGCCGGCATCCAGGAGAGGACGCCGGAGGCGCTCGCCCGGCAGGACAACTCCTAGCCGGGGTGGTCAGGTCCGGCCCGGGCCGTCGCCAGGGCATCCCTACCCGACCTCAGTCCGGTGCGGGCAGAAACCCGCACCGTGACGTCAAGGCCGACGAGTTCGCAGGCCCGAAGGGTGGTCCGCATGGCTTCCGCGACCGCCCGCGCTCGGAGGCAGGCAGCCTGCGCCCCGGCCGGAACCCTGGATGCCCCGGCCAGTGCGGCGAGGTCGGCGGCCGACTGGGCCCGGTGGCGCGCCACCACGACGGACCCGACCGCGACACCGCCGGCCGTCACCGTCACGATCGCCGAGACGAGGACCGCGGCCAGCACCGTCGCCGCACCCCGGTCGTCACCGACCCGGTTCAGCGGCCGCGACGGCACGGCCGACGATGACCACACCGGGCAGAACCGGCGACCGGCCGCTGACCCGCGCGATGACGTAGCCACCGTCCACTCGCACTTCGACCGCGGCTCCCGCGGGCGCCAGGTTCCCGGCTGACGCGGCACCGACCCAGTCACCCCGCGCGGCCAGTCGCGCCGCCTCCCGCGCAGCGTCGACACACCGGACCTGCAACGTGACTGCCGTGACTGCCGCGAGGCAGATGACCAGCACCGCAACCATGCCGGCGATGGCCAGGGCGGCCTCCACGGTGCCGAATCCGTCATCGGCTAGACGCGGGTGGACAGCGCCCGGTTGATGATGTTGGTCAGCGCACCGACGATCGAATCGCCGGTGACCACGCTGTAGAGGATGCCCCCGAACGCGGCCGCGGCGACGGTCCCGATCGCGTACTCCACGGTCGACATTCCGGAATCGTCCGAAACCACCGCGGCCAGCCGCGCCTTGAGATCGCGAATAACCCTGCTGGACATATCTTTTCCCTTCATCTGATCGGATATCGGAACTTCTGACGGTCACAGCGGTCCGTTGCCGAACATCTCCCCGGCCAAGCCCGCCACAACTGGCACGATGCCGAGGCAGACGAACGCGGGCAGGAAGCAGAGTCCCAGCGGACCGGCGATCATCACTCCGGCCCGTTCGGCCGCCGCCGCGGCGCGTTGCGTGACGACCTGACGCTCCTGTTCGGCCAATTCCGCTGCGCCGCCGGCCAACGCGCTGCCCGAGGCCGCCGAGCGCCTGGCCAGCCGGGCCAGGGCCGCGCAACCGCCGTCCGCGTCGTCGGTCTGCCAGGCGGTCTCCGGGTCGGCTCCGAGCGCCAGCAGGTCGGCCGCACGGCGCAGCAGCGCGGCCAGTGCCGGCGGGGCGAAGTCGGCTGCGGCGCCGGCGGCCGCGGGCACCGCCATGCCGGCTGACAGGCACACCGCAAGCACATCCAGGGTGGAGGCGGCGGCGAACGGGTCGGCGGCCGTGGCTCTTCGGCGAGGGAGCCGCCGAACCTCCCCCGCCCCGCCGGCCCGTCGGCGCGCAACACCGGGACCGACCCCCAGCAGAACCGCCGCCGTCAGCAGGAGCGCGGCCGTGCTCACGCTGCGAGCCTGTCCACGATGCGGTCGGCCCAGACGATCCCGACGCAGATCAGGGTGACGCCAACGACCAGGAGAGCGCCGCCGGCACCACCCCCCAGCAGAAAGCCGACCGGATCGGCGCCGACGAGTTGCCCGAGCAGCACCCCGAGTGCCGGTAACGATGCCAGGATCATCGCGGTGGCGCGGGCGCCGGCGAGAGCCGCGTGCGTGCGGTCGGCGAACCGTTGCCGCTCGACGATGTCCCCGTGGGCCGCCCGCATCAGGACGGACAGCGCCAGGCCGTGCTCGGCCGCCAGACGCCAGAACACGGCGAGCCGACTCCAGTGGCCGGGAACCGCCGAGGACACCGCCACCGCCCGAATGCCCGCTGCGACATCGGCTCCCAGTTGCGCCCTGGTGGCGACAGCGCCCAGCGAACGGCCGACCGGACCGCCGACCTCGGCCCCCGCGACCTCGAAAGCGGAAACGGGGTGGGCGCCCACCTTCAACTCCCCGACCAGAACATCCAGGGCGGCCGCCATCGCCTCACCCTCCTGTCTACGGGCCTGCTGCCGGCCCCGTCGACGCACCCGGGACGTGAGTGCGATGGCCGCGATCACGCAGACCAGCACCATGGACGGGGTGGCCGACAACGCCGATGCCCCGATTGCGGCCACGGCGGCCGGCGTGGCGCGCCGCCCTCCGGTTCGGCGACCCGATTTCGCCAAACGATTGATCGGCGGGGCCGGTGCGACGATTACGGCGACCGCCAAAAGGATTGCAGCCAAGGGGTTTTCACTCATGGGTCGCGCCGCTCGGCGATCAGTCGATGCAATGCTTCGGCCCCCTCGCACGGACCTCGATCCGCGTGCCAGGCCGGAACGGCGTGACAATATCCGTCGCCGCCGCGGCGCAGCAGTGCGATCTCGGTGAGGCGCCGCCCGCGGGCGCCACGGCTGACATGAACCACGGCCTGCACCGCGGCCGCCAGTTGAGCGTGCAGCCCTTCCCGGCCCAGCCCGCCGAGGGCGGCGAGTGCCTCCAGCCTGGCGGGCACCTCGGCGGGGCTGTTGGCGTGCACCGTTCCGCATCCCCCGTCGTGGCCGGTGTTGAGCGCCGCCAACAGATCGACCACTTCGGCTCCGCGCACCTCACCCACGACGATGCGGTCCGGCCGCATCCGCAGCGCCTGACGAACCAACTGGCGTAGGGTCACCTCCCCCGCCCCTTCGACATTGGGGCTGCGGGAGACCAGCCGAACCAGGTGCGGGTGTTCCGGGGACAGTTCCGGCGCATCCTCCACACAGACGATCCGCTCATGGTCGGCGACCGCACCGAGGGCCGCGGCCAACACCGTGGTCTTGCCCGCCCCGGTTCCCCCGGACACCAGGAACGCCAACCGGGCATCGATGATGTCGATCAGCAGGCGTTCGGCCTCGGGTGCGATCGAACCGGCCGCGGTCAACGTCGCCAGATCATGGGTGGCCGGTCGCAGGATGCGCAGCGAGACGCAGGTGCCTCCCGCGGCCACCGGTGGGAGCACGGCGTGCAGTCGAACACTGAACTGATCGCCGCCGACACCGCTGAGTTGACCGTCCACCCAGGGTTGGGCGTCGTCGAGCCGACGGCCGGCCGCCGCGGCGAGACGCTGCGCCAGCCGACGGACCGCAGCTTCGTCGGTGAACGCCACCTCACTGCGCCGCAGACGCCGACCGTCGTCGACCCACACCGCGTCAGGTGCCGTGACGAGCACGTCGGTAGTGCCATCGGCGTGCAGCAGAGGCTCAAGGATTCCGGCCCCGGTTAGCTCGGTCTCCACCACCCGAAGGCTGCTCAGCACTTCGGCGTCACCGAAGACCCCACCGGCCTCGGCACGGATCGCGGCGGCGATGGCGGACGGCGACATCGGACCGGTCTCGGCAGCCAGTCGCTCGCGCACCCGCTCGATCAACGGCCCGGTCATGCCGCGGGCACCGAAACCACATCGAGAACGGCGCGGGCCGCGACGGCGAGCGGAGACCGGCCCCGCAGCCGAAGCCCGCCGTGTTCGAGCCGCCGGGCTAGTGCCGGGTCCGGTCGCATGGCGGCCAGGAGCGGGGCGCCGGCCGCCGCGGCCACCTCCGCGGCCCGCAGACCGCCCGGTGACGGACCGCGCACCACCAACCCGATTGCGGGATTGACCGTCGCGAGTGCCGAGACCACCGCCGCCGCAGCGGCGGCACCCCGGACGTCGCAACTGGTCAGTACGACGACCAGGTCGGTGTACTCCAGGGCGCATACCGCCGCCGGGGTCAACTGGCGGGGCATGTCGCACAGCACCGTCACTCCGCCGCGACGGGCGGCGTCCAGAACCGCCGCGAGCGCCGCCGGTTCGATCTCGTGGAACGACCGGGTTCCGGACAGAAAGCTCACGGCCTGCCGCCGCGGCAGCACCTCCCGCACCGCCGACCATGTCAGCCTGCCGCCGTGCGACCGGAGTCCCGGCCAGCGCAATCCCGAGACTTCTTCGCAGCCCAGCAGCAGATCGATTCCGCCGCCGCAGGGGTCGACGTCGACCAACAGGGCCTCGCGGGCGCAGTGCGCCATCGCGGCGGCGAACACCGAGGCGCCGGCGCCCCCACGGCCGGGAATCACGCCGATAACCCGCCCCGACCGGGCCGCGGCCGAGCCTGCCTCGACCGCCTCGGCAAGGTGACACAACAGGCGAGCCTCCTCAGCCGGGAGGGCGCACACCTGCTGCGCCCCGACTTCAAGGGCCGCCGCCCACAACTGCGCCCCGGGGATTCCGCGGCCGACCACCAGCACACCGTCACGGCGCGGCAGACCGGCCTGCACGCACCACCTCGCGGTCTGCTCGTCGAGGACCACCGCGGCCGGCGCGAGCCAAACCCGACGGGTCGGCTGCTCGGCTCTGACCCCGCGTGCTCCGACGGCCGCGATGACACGGTCGACATTGACCGACAGGTCAGGGTCGTCGACCACCGCCAGGACCGTCGAGGCGGCGGCGACGGGGGTGGCGACGGAGGGTGCGGCGGTCACGGCTCATAGGTTGTCGCGCGACGTCCGGTGCGCACCAGTCGGCCGCTCGACCCCTGTGGAGGAGCGCGCGGCTGGGGACGGCCACAAAAAGGACGACCCTCGCCAGGGGGGGAGGAGGCGAGGGTCGTCGTGTATCAGCCCCGGGGGGTCGGGCTGAT
>NZ_JBBATF010000144.1:0-8585 GCF_040398885.1 Mycobacterium sp.
TGCCCGCAGGACACCGAGTGGGCGATCGCCGACGGCAGGACCTACATCGTCCAGACCCGGCCCATCACCACCCTGAACCGGGCCGGCAAGCCCGCCGCCGAGCAGCACGAGGTTCTGGTCCAGGGCCTGCCGGCCGTGCCGGGCGCGGCGTCGGGCACCGTGCGGGTGCTCGCCGACGTCGGCGACGGCGCCCGACTGCGCGACGGCGAGGTGCTGGTCGCCCAGATGACCAACCCGGACTGGCTGCCCACCATGCGGCGGGCCGCCGCGCTGGTGACCGACAGCGGGGGAATGACCTGCCACGCGGCGATCGTCGCCCGGGAACTGGGGGTGCCGTGCATCGTCGGCGCCCGCACCGCCACCAGGGATCTCACCGACGGCATGGTGGTGACGGTGGACGGCACCCACGGCCGCGTGCTGTCCGGCCGGGCCGACACCCGCCGGGCCGAACCGGCGGCCGCCGTCGCCTCCGACGCCGGCGCCCGGGCCCCGGCGTCGGAGGTCACCGCGACCAGGATCTACGTCAACGTCGCGATGCCCGACGCCGCCGAACGGGCCGCCGTGCTCGACGTCGACGGGGTGGGACTGCTGCGCGCCGAACTCATCCTCACCGATGCGCTGGGCAACCGGCACCCCCGCGACCTGATCGCCCGCGGCGAGCAGAACACCCTGGTCGAGAAACTCGCCGAGGCGGTCGGACGGGTCGCGGCGGCGTTCTCGCCGCGGCCGGTGATCTACCGCGCCACCGACTTCCGCACCAACGAGTTCGCCCGGCTCTCCGGCGGAGAGGCCTACGAGCCCGAGGAGCACAACCCTATGATCGGCTACCGCGGCTGCTTCCGCTACATCAAGCAGCCCGACGTGTTCGCCCTGGAACTGCAGGCGCTGGCCCGGGTCCGCGAGCGGAATCCCAATCTGCACTTGATGATTCCCTTCGTCCGAACCAAATGGGAGCTCGAGGAGTGCCTGTCGCTCATCGACGCCGGCCCGCTGGGACGTCAGCGCGGACTGCAGCGCTGGGTGATGGCGGAGGTGCCCTCGGTGGTGTACTGGCTGCCCGAGTACGTCGGGATGGGCATCGACGGGGTGTCGATCGGCAGCAACGACCTGACCCAGTTGATGCTCGGCGTCGATCGCGACTCCGACGTGGTTGCGGAGTTGTTCGACGAGTCCGACGCTGCGGTGCTCGACGCCATCGGCCGGATCATCAGCATCGCACGGCGGCACGGGATCTCCGCGTCGCTGTGCGGTCAGGCGCCCTCCACCAGGCCGGACTTCGCCGAGCACCTGGTCCGGATGGGCATCACCTCCATCTCGGTCACCCCGGACGTCGCCGAGCGGACCCGGCGCAATGTCGCCGCGGCCGAACGCCGTCTGCTGCTCGAGTCGGTGCGTCCGCGTGCCGGGGACGGGTCATGACCAGGGCCTGAGTTCGGCCGAGGCGGCGGCCCGACTCGCGCGGTTCGGCCCCAACTCCGTTCGCACCCACCGAGTCAGCGCCGTGGCCGTGCTGCGCCGTCAACTCAACAACGCCGTGCTCGGCCTGCTCGCGCTCACCGCGGCGGTCTCGTTCTTCCTCGGCGACCGCACCCAGGCGCTGATCATCGGCGTCATCCTGGCCATCAGCGTCGGACTGGGATTCCTCAACGAGTACCGGGCCGAGCGCGCCACCGCCGCGCTGCACTCCCGGGTCCGGCACACCGCGTTGGTCCGGCGCGACGGACACACCGTCAAGGTCGACGTCAACCAACTGGTGCCCGGCGACGTCATCGAGTTGACCCTCGGCGAACTGGTGCCCGCCGACGTCCGACTGCTGGCCGTCAACGGACTGGAGTGCAACGAGAGCATCCTCACCGGGGAGTCCGAACCGGTCGAGAAGCAGACCTCGGACCCGGCGTTCATGGGCACCGTCGTCAGCGCCGGGAGCGCCACCGCAGAGGTCGTCGCCACCGGCCGCGACGCCCGGTTCGGGCAGATCGCCGCCGGACTCGGTGAGCGTCAACCCGAGACCGACTTCCAGATCGGGCTCCGCCGGTTCTCCTACCTGCTGCTGTGGGTGGCCTTCACCCTGACCGTCCTGATCCTGCTGACCAACCTGTTGCTGCGCCGCCCGGTCATCGACGCGGTGCTGTTCTCGCTGGCGATCGCGGTCGGCATCACCCCGCAACTGCTGCCCGCCGTGGTCAGCACCAGCCTGGCCACCGGCGCGCGTCGGCTGGCCCGGCTCAAGGTGCTGGTGAAGCGGTTGGTCTGCATCGAGGACCTCGGCGACATCGACGTGCTGTGCACCGACAAGACCGGCACCCTGACCGAGGGCAGGGTGACCCTGCTGGAGGCCGTGGACGCCGGGGGCCGACCGGACGCCGGCGTGCTGCGCGCCGCCCTGCCGGCAACCGACTCCGCGTTCGGCGAGACCAGTGCGAACCCGATGGACGCCGCGCTCTGGGAGGCCGCGCCCGAGGGCGCCACCGGTGTGCGGCGGGTTGCCGGACTGCCTTTCGACCACACCCGCCGGGCCAGTTGCGCGCTCGTCGACCTCGACGACCGCTCTCGCATGCTGATCGCCAAGGGCGCACCCGAGCAGGTGATGCAACGCTGTGCGGCGATTCCGGCCGGGGCGCACGACACCGTCGAGGCGCTGTTCGCCGAAGGGCGCCGGGTGGTGGCGGTGGCCAGTCGGGCCGCACCGGAACTCACCGCCGTCACGCCGGCCGACGTGGCCGGGCTGCGACTGCTCGGGTTCCTGGTCTTCGCCGACCAGCCCAAGTGGTCCGCGCGTGACTCGCTGGCTCAGCTCGCCCGGCTCGGCATCGAGGTCAAGGTCGCCACCGGCGACAACCCCCTGGTGGCCGAAAAGGTCTGCGCCGAACTGGGATTGGCCTCCAGGGGGACCGTGACCGGAGCGCAGCTGGAGCGACTCGACGACGCCGGGCTGGAGGCCGCCGCCCGCGACGCGACGGTGTTCGCCCGGATCTCCCCGGAGCAGAAAGCGGCCCTGGTTCGGGTGCTGCGCCGCACCGGCCGCTCGATCGGGTTCCTCGGCGACGGCGTCAACGACGCCCTGGCTCTGCACTCCGCCGATGTCGGCATCTCGGTGGACAGCGCCACCGACGTGGCCAAGGACGCCGCCGACGTGGTGCTGCTGGAGAAGGACCTGGGGGTGCTCGCGACCGGCGTGGCCGAAGGCCGCCGGATCTTCACCAACACCGTCAAGTACGTGCTGATGGGCACCTCGAGCAACTTCGGCAACATGTTCTCCGCCGCGGCCGCGTCGGCGGTTCTGCCCTTCCTGCCCATGGAGCCCAGTCAGATCCTGCTCAACAATCTGCTCTACGACACCTCGCAGTTGGCCATTCCCACCGACCGGGTCGACGACGAGCAGTTGCACGCCCCGTCGCACTGGAACATCGCCTTCATCCGGCGCTTCATGTTGACCTTCGGCCCGATCAGTTCCCTGTTCGACTTCCTCACCTTCGGGCTGATGCTGGGGGTCCTGCACGCCGGGGCCCGGGAGTTCCGCACCGGCTGGTTCCTGGAGTCACTGGCCACCCAGACCCTCATCATCGTCGCCATCCGGACCCGGCGGATCCCGTTCTTCCGCAGCAGGCCCAGCGGTGCGCTGCTGGCCGCCACCATCGGGGTCATCGTCATCGGGGTCATCCTGACGCAGGCGCCGGTGGGGGCCGCACTCGGCTTCGTCCCGCTGCCGTGGCAGTTCTTCGGCGCCCTGGCGCTGCTGACGCTGGCCTACCTGGTGCTGGTGGAGGTCACCAAGAAGGTGTTCTACGCCGAACCGATCCGGGCCCCCGGCGCACCGCCGCGCACCCGCGGCCGCGAACACCGGATCGGGCGGCGCGCGGCGAGGTTCAGCCACCCCGGCCGGTTGTGAGGCGAGGCCGCCCGGCGCGGGGCGCCACGGCCCTGATGGTCAAATAACGATTCGGTAACGATGCCCTTGTGAGCAGGGCAGTTGCGGTTACTCAAGCGTAACCGGCTGCATGCAGCACGTTTGGCGCGAACGCCGTTCCGGACACCGGCCCCGGGCCATATCCGCAGGTCGGTTACTCCCGCGTAGAACTTGCGAGTAACAAATCATTCGCAAAAGAAATCGTCGTTCTTATGGGACTCTCAAGGCAGTAGAAGACTGCGTTTTTAGGAGATTTCATAGTGACGATCAGCGAGCACGACCGGCGGCCGGCAGGCAACGACACCGACCGGGTGGCCACCTACGCGCTCGTTGACCGACTCAACGCCGGCGAGCCCTACGCGGTCGCGTTCGGGGGACAGGGCAGCACCTCCTGGCTGACCAGTCTCGAAGAGATCGTCACCACCGCGGGTATCGAATCGGAACTGGCGCGACTCGTCGAGGACGCCGAACTGTTCCTGCGGCCGCTGGCCGACGAACTGGTCGTGGTGCAGCCCATCGGCTTCGACCCGATGCAGTGGGTCCGGGCGCTGGCGGCCGGGGAACCGGTGCCGTCCATCGGCCAGCTGACGTCGGCCGCCGTGTCGTTGCCCGGCGTGCTGCTCACCCAGATCGCCGCGATCCGAGCCCTGTCGCGGCAGGGTCTGGAGTTCGAGGACGCCCCGCCGGTGGCGGTGGCCGGTCATTCCCAGGGCATCCTGGGCGTCAAGTCGTTCGAGGCGGGGGGCGCCAAGGACGTCGAGCTGCTCGCGCTGTCGCACCTCCTCGGCGCGGCCGGGACACTAGTGGGCCGGCGCCGCGGCATCATGGCACTCGGCGAACGCCGCCCCATGGTGGCGGTCAACAACGCCGAACCCGACCGCATCGCCGCGCTGCTCGAGCAGTTCGGTCACGATGTGAGCACCGTGGCGCCGCCGGTGCTGTCCATCCGCAACGGCCGGCGCTCGGCGGTCCTGACCGGCACCCCCGAGCAGATCTCCCGATTCCGGATCTACTGCGAGCAGATCTCGGAAAGGGAGGCCGCCGAGCGCAAGAACAAGCTGCGCGGCGGGTCGGCCTTCGCGCCGGTCTTCGACCCCGTCGCGGTCGAGGTCGGCTTCCACACCCCTCTGCTGTCCGACGGCGTGGATCTCCTCGGCAAGTGGGCGGCGGTTCTGGGAATGGACGTCGAGGCGACTCGCGCGCTGACCAAGACCGTCGCAGTCGATCCCGTCGACTGGGTCCGGCAGGTCGGCGAGGTCCAAGCATCCGGAGCGCGGTGGATCCTCGATCTCGGGCCCGGTGACATCCTGACCCGGATGACCGCTCCGACCCTCCGCGGGTCGGGCATCGGCATCGTGCCGGCGGCCACCCGCGGCGGTCAGCGCAACCTGTTCACCGTCGGCGCGGCACCCGAGGTCGGCAAGCCGTGGTCGAGTCACGCGCCGTCGGTGATCAGCCTGCCGGACGGTTCGGTCAAGTTGTCCACCAAGTTCACCCGGCTGACCGGTCGCTCGCCCATCCTGCTCGCCGGCATGACCCCCACCACCGTGGACGCCAAGATCGTCGCCGCCGCGGCCAACGCCGGGCACTGGGCCGAACTGGCCGGCGGCGGCCAGGTCACCGAGGCCGTTTTCGAGCGCCGGATCGCCGAGCTGACCGAACTGCTGGAGCCGGGTCGGGCAATCCAGTTCAACGCGCTTTTCCTCGACCCGTACCTGTGGAAGCTGCAGGTGGGCGGAAAACGCCTGGTGCAGAAGGCCCGTCAGTCCGGCGCACCGATCGACGGGGTGGTCGTCAGCGCCGGCATCCCCGACCTCGACGAGGCCGTCGAACTGATCGACGAACTCACCCAGGCCGGGATCTCGCACATCTGCTTCAAGCCGGGCACCGTCGAGCAGATCCGCGCGGTGATCCGGATCGCGGCCGAGACGCCCGCCAAGGCGGTCATCGCCCACATCGAGGGCGGCCGCGCCGGCGGGCACCACTCCTGGGAGGACCTCGACGACCTGCTGCTCGCCACCTACTCGGAACTGCGTTCGCAAGACAACATCACGGTGTGCGTCGGCGGCGGTATCGGCACGCCGGAGCGCGCCGCGGAGTACCTCACCGGCCGCTGGTCGCTGGCCCACGGCTACCCGCTGATGCCGGTGGACGGCATCCTGGTCGGCACGGCGGCGATGGCCTGCCTGGAGGCGACCACCTCGGCGTCGGTCAAGCAGTTGCTGGTCGACACCGCCGGCACCGACCAGTGGGTCGGCGCCGGAAAAGCGGTCAGCGGCATGGCCTCCGGGCGCAGCCAGCTCGGCGCCGACATCCACGAGATCGACAACTCCGCATCGCGGTGCGGCCGGCTGCTCGACGAGGTGGCCGGGGACGCCGACGCGGTGGCCCGCCGGCGCGACGAGATCATCGCCGCTATGGCGGCGACCGCCAAGCCCTACTTCGGCGATGTGGCCGAGATGACTTACCTGCAGTGGCTGCGCCGCTACGTCGAGCTTGCCGTCGGCGACGGCGCCGGTGCCGGTGCCGCCGGCCCGGATTCGCCGTGGCTGGACGGCACCTGGCGGGACCGCTTCGCGGCCATGCTGCAACGCGCCGAAGCCCGCCTGAACGCCGTCGAGACCGGAATGATCCCCACCCTGTTCGGCGACACCGATGGCGAGCGGGTTCTGGAGGACCCGGACCGGGCGATCGCCGCGCTGCTGGACCGTTACCCGGACGCCGCGTCGGTGCTGTTGCACCCCGCCGACGCGCCGTTCTTCGTGGAGTTGTGCAAGACGCCGGGCAAGCCGGTGAACTTCGTGCCGGTGATCGACTCCGACGTCCGTCGCTGGTGGCGCAGCGACTCGCTGTGGCAGGCCCACGACGACCGCTACACCGCAGACCAGGTCTGCATCATCCCCGGCATCGCCGCGGTCGCCGGAATCGACCGGGTGGACGAGCCGGTCGGGGAGTTGCTGGACCGATTCGAGGCCGCCGCCGTCGCCGAGGTGCTGGCGTCGGGCAGCCAGCCGCAGCCGGTGGCCTCACGTCTACAGGGGAGTCTCGGAGTCGCCGGCCCCCTGGCTCTCGTGCTGGACTCACCCGACGTGCTGTGGGCGGGTCGCACCGCGATCAACCCGGCGCACCGGCTGGGCCGGCCGTCGGACTGGCAGGTTCTCGACAACCGTTCCGCCACCAACCCCTCCACCGGCGCGCGGCTGGAAGTGGTCGGCGCCGACCGGGTGGTGCTCAGCGTTCCGCTGTCGGGCACCTGGATCGACATCGCCTTCACCCTGCCGCCCACCGTGGTCGACGGCGGCGCGCCGATCGTGCTCACCTCCGACGCCGCGGCCGCGATGCGGTCGGTGCTGGCCATCGCCGCCGGCGTGGACGGACCCGACGCGCTGCGCACGGTGGAGCCCGGGCATCCCACCACGGTCCGGGTGCCGTGGGACCCCGACCGGGTCGCCGACCACACCGGTGTCACGGCGACGTTCGGCAGCCCGCTGGCGGCGACGCTGTCCACGGTGCCCGACGCCCTCGTCGGCCGGGCCTGGCCCGCGGTGTTCGCCGCCATCGGCGGCGCCACGACGGAATCCGGCTTCCCGGTGGTCGAAGGGCTGCTGAGCCTGGTGCATCTGGACCACGCCGCCCGGCTGGTCAAGCCGCTGCCGCGGCACAAGACCGAGATGGTCGTCACCGCCACGTCCTCGGCCGCCGTCGACACCGAGGTCGGCCGGGTGGTGCCGGTCACGGTGACCATCAGCGACGAAGACGGCTCGCTGTACGCGGTGCTGGAGGAGCGTTTCGCCATCCGCGGCCGCACCGGTCCGACCGAACTCACCGACCCGGTGCGCGCCGGGGGAGCGGTGTCGGAGAACGCCACCGACACCCCGCGCCGCCGCCGCCGCGACGTCCGCCTCACCGCACCGGTGGACATGCGGCCGTTCGCCGTCGTCTCCGGTGACCACAACCCCATCCACACCGACGGCACCGCAGCCCTGCTGGCCGGGCTCGAGGCGCCCATCGTGCACGGCATGTGGCTGTCGGCCGCCGCTCAGCATGTCGCGACGGCCACCGACGGCAAGCCGGGCACGCCGGGCCGGCTGGTCGGCTGGACCGCCCGCTTCCTGGACATGGTCTCGCCCGGCGACGAGGTCGACATCCGCGTCGACCGAGTCGGAATCGACTTGGGCGCAGAGGTTTTGGAGATCGTCGCCCGGGTGGGAGACCGGATGGTGATGTCGGCCACCGCCCGGCTGACTTCCCCCAAGACCGCCTACGCGTTCCCCGGCCAGGGCATCCAGCACAAGGGCATGGGCATGGAGGTGCGGTCCCGGTCCAAGGCCGCGCGTGCGGTGTGGGACCGCGCCGACGCCTTCACCCGCGAGCACCTGAGCTTCTCGGTGCTGCACGTGGTGCGCGACAACCCCACCTCGCTGATTGCCGACGGGGTGCTCTACCAGCACCCCGACGGTGTGCTGTACCTGACGCAGTTCACCCAGGTCGCGATGGCCACCGTCGCGGTCGCCCAGGTCGCCGAGATGCGCGAGCAGGGTGCGTTCGTGGAGGGCGCCATCGCCTGCGGCCACTCGGTCGGCGAGTACACCGCGCTGGCCTGCGTCACCAGCATGTACGAACTGGAGGCGCTGCTGGAGGTGGTGTTCCACCGCGGCAGCAAGATGCACGACATCGT
>NZ_JBBATF010000145.1:0-8393 GCF_040398885.1 Mycobacterium sp.
TCGCCCTGACCTGGTGGAGCCTGACCTTCCCGGTCGGCACCTTCGTCACCGGCACCACCCAGTTGGCCGTCCACACCGGCCTGCCGGCCTTCCGGGTCGCCGCCGTCATCGCCTTCGCCGGCGAACTCGGCACCTGGCTGCTGGTGGCGGTCCGCACGACCCGCGGCACCCTGCAGGGCACGCTGCTGGCCCCGATGGGCAACCCCGAGCCGATCCACGCCCACAAGGACCCGGCGGGTTAGGGAACAGATCGGCGGCCGGCGGCGTTGCCGCTCTCATGGCTACCCGTGACCTGACCGCGCAGGACTTCAACGACACCATCGCCGGCAACGACATCGTGCTGGTCGACTTCTGGGCGTCCTGGTGCGGTCCGTGCCGCGCGTTCGCCCCGACCTTCACCAAGGCCTCCGAGGCCCACCCCGACATCGTCTTCGGAAAGGTCGACACCGAGGCGGAGGAACAACTGGCCGCCGCGGCCGAGATCCGGGCCATCCCGACGCTGATGGCCTTCAAGAAGGGTCGGCTGGTGTTCAACCAGGCCGGTGCGCTGCCGCCTGCCGCCCTGGAGGACCTCATCAACCAGGTTCGCGAGTTCGACCCCGAAGCCGCCGCGCAGCCGTCAACCGACCTTTGAGCGGGCCGGCACGCGATAGCGTGCAACGGTGAGTGACTCCGATTTCGTGCTCCTCGAGCGTCCGCAACCCCGGGTCGCGCTGCTCACCCTGAACCGCCCCGAGCGGATGAACTCGATGGCCTTCGACCTGATGGTTCCGTTCAAGGCGGCCCTCGATGAGCTGACCCGCGACAACGACGTCCGGGTCGTCGTCCTCACCGGCGCCGGCCGCGGTTTCTCCTCGGGTGCCGACCACAAGTCGGCCGGGTCGGTCCCGCACGCCGGCGGCCTGGCCCGGCCGTCCCACGCGCTGCGGTCCATGGAGGTGCTCGACGAGGTCATCCTGGCCATGCGCCGGTTGCACCAGCCGATCATCGCCGCGGTCAACGGCGCGGCCATCGGAGGCGGGCTCTGTCTGGCGCTGGCCGCCGACATCCGGGTGGCCGCCTCGGACGCCTACTTCCGGGCCGCCGGCATCAACAACGGCCTGACCGCCAGCGAACTGGGACTGTCCTACCTGCTGCCGCGGGCCGTCGGCAGCTCCCGGGCCTTCGAGATCATGCTGACCGGCCGCGACGTCGACGCCGCCGAGGCCGAGCGGATCGGCCTGGTGTCCCGGCAGGTGCCGGCCGGGGAACTGCTGCCGACCTGCTTCGAGATGGCGGCGCGCATCGCGGCGTTCTCCCGACCCGGCACCGAACTGACCAAGCGCACGCTGTGGACCGGGTTGGACGCAAGTACCCTGGAGGGGCACATGCAGGCCGAGGGCCTCGGGCAGCTCTACGTGCGCCTGCTCACCGCCAACTTCGAAGAGGCGGTCGCCGCGCGCGCCGAGCGGCGCGCCCCGGTCTTCACCGACGAGAAGTAGGGCGCACTTTGATCACCGCAACGGACCTCGAGGTTCGCGCCGGGGCGCGCACGCTGCTGCTCGCCGAAGGCCCCGCGCTGCGCGTCCAGTCCGGCGACCGCATCGGTCTGGTCGGCCGCAACGGCGCCGGCAAGACCACCACCATGCGCATCCTGGCCGGGGAGGGCGACCCCTACGCCGGCACCCTGACCCGCACCGGCGAGATCGGCTACCTGCCCCAGGACCCCCGCGAGGGCGATCTCGACGTGCTCGCCCGCGACCGGGTGCTCTCCGCCCGCGGCCTGGACACCCTGCTGGCCGACCTGGAGAAGCAACAGGTCCTGATGGCCGAGGTGGTCGACGAGTCCGAGCGCGACAGGGCGGTGCGCCGCTACGGCCAACTCGAGGAACGTTTCGCCGCACTGGGCGGTTACGCCGCCGAGAGCGAAGCGGGGCGGATCTGCGCGAGCCTCGGGCTGCCCGAGCGGGTGCTGACCCAGTCGCTGCGCACGCTCTCCGGCGGGCAGCGCCGCCGGGTGGAGTTGGCCCGAATCCTGTTCGCCGCCAGCGAGTCCGGCGCCGGCTCCTCCACCACGCTGCTGCTCGACGAGCCGACCAACCACCTCGACGCCGACTCCATCACCTGGCTGCGTGACTTCCTGAAGTCCTACAATGGCGGCCTGGTGATCATCAGCCACGACGTCGGCCTGCTGGCCGAGGTGGTCAACCGGGTCTGGTTCCTCGACGCCGTGCGCGGGGAGGCCGACGTCTACAACATGGGCTGGCAGAAATACCTCGACGCCCGGGCCACCGACGAACAGCGCCGCCGCCGGGAGCGCGCCAACGCCGAGAAGAAGGCGTCGGCGTTGCGCACCCAGGCCGCCAAACTCGGGGCCAAGGCCACCAAAGCCGTTGCGGCACAGAACATGCTGCGCCGGGCCGAACGCATGATGGCCGAACTCGACGCTGAACGGGTGGCCGACAAGGTGGCCCGGATCAAGTTCCCGACGCCGGCCCCGTGCGGGCGGGTCCCGCTGGTGGCCAGGGGCCTGACCAAGAACTACGGCTCTCTGGAGGTGTTCACCGGCGTCGACCTCGCGATCGACCGGGGTTCGCGGGTGGTGGTGCTCGGCCTCAACGGGGCGGGCAAGACCACCCTGCTGCGGGTGCTCGCCGGAGCGGAGGTCCCCGATGCCGGGACCGTCGAACCCGGACACGGTTGCAAGATCGGCTATTTCGCCCAGGAGCACGACACCCTCGACAACGCCGCCACGGTGTGGGAGAACATCCGCCACGCCGCGCCGGACACCGGCGAACAGGAACTTCGGGGTCTGCTGGGCGCGTTCATGTTCTCCGGCCCGCAACTCGACCAGCCGGCCGGCACGCTGTCCGGCGGCGAGAAGACCCGACTGGCCCTGGCCGGGCTGGTGGCCTCGACCGCCAACGTGCTGCTGCTCGACGAGCCGACCAACAACCTCGACCCGGCCTCCCGCGAGCAGGTGCTCGACGCCCTGCGCAGCTACCTCGGCGCGGTGGTGCTGGTCACCCACGACCCGGGTGCCGCCGAGGCGCTGGGCCCGCAACGGGTGGTGCTGTTGCCGGACGGCACCGAGGACTTCTGGTCCACCGACTACGCGAGCCTCATCGAACTGGCCTGATCCGCGCGTTCCGTCCGCACCGCCGGGATGCCCGGGTGCCGAGTCGCGATGTTTCCGCCGTGTTAACCTTCGCCGTCCGAGCAAACTGATTCAGGGGGGCGTCGCCGTGGTCGAAACGCCGCTCACGATTCCCGCGATGCTCAAGGACAGGGCCGCGCGGCAACCGGACGGCCTGGCCTACAAGTTCGTCGACTACGAGGCCGACCCCGCCGGATTCGTCGAGACCCTGACCTGGCTCGAGGTCTACCGGCGAGCCCGGGCGGTCGCGGGGCAACTGCGCGGTGCGGGATCGCCGGGCGACCGGGTGGCGATCGCCGCACCGCACAACCTCGACTACATCGTGGCCTTCCTGGGGGCCGTGCAGGCCGGCTTCGTGGCCGTGCCGCTGCCGGTGCCCCATCCGGGCGTGCTCGACGAGCGGGTGGCCGCGGTGGTGCGGGACTGCTCGCCGGTGGCCATCCTGACGACCTCCGCCGCGGTGGCGGAGGCGCGGTCGCACTCCGCCGGGCGCGGAACCGGACTGGCCGTCATCGAGGTCGACGGCCTGGAGTTCGACGCCCCGGAGTTCGGCGCCCCGGAGTTCGGCGCCGAACCGGACGTCCCGCCGCACGCGCCCGCCTACCTGCAGTACACGTCCGGTTCGACCCGGACCCCCGCCGGGGTGGTGGTGACCCACGCCAACGTGATCAGCAATCTGTGGCAGATCACCGACGAATACGCCGATGGCGCATCGGAGAACCGCCACATGGTGTCCTGGCTGCCGTTCTACCACGACATGGGACTTGTTCTCGGAGTGCTTCTCCCCATCGTGGTGGGCCGGCCGGTGGTGCTGATGACGCCGATGGCCTTCCTGCGGAAACCTGTGCGCTGGATCCAGCAGTTGGCAACGCACACAAACACTTTCACCGCCGGGCCGAACTTCGCCTACGACCTGCTGGCGCGGCGGGTGGCCGACGCCGACCTGGCCGGACTGGACTTGCGCGGCGTCCTCGCCATGGTCATGGGCGGCGAGCGCGTCCACGGCTCGACGATCCGGCGCTTCGCCGCGAAGTTCGGTCGATTCGGGCTCGGCGAGTCGGTGTTGCGCCCGTCGTACGGGCTGGCGGAGGCGACCGTGCACGTCGCCTCATCCCCGGGTGAGCGGGCCCCCACGGTGGCGCGTTTCGACGCGGACAAGCTGTCGGCCGGCCGGCTGGAACCGACCCGAGCCGACGGTGTCGAGTTGGTGAGTTGCGGTGTCCCGAACGCCTGCGAGGTGCGGATCGTCGACCCCGACACCCTGGCGCAGCTGCCGGCGGGCACGACGGGGGAGATCTGGGTCCTCGGCGATCAGGTCGCCGCGGGTTACTGGCGCAACCCGGAGTCGACGGCACGGACCTTCGGGGGCCGCCTCGCCGATCCGCCGCCGGGGACCCCGGCCGGCCCGTGGCTGCGGACCGGGGATCTGGGGGCGGTCGTGGACGGCGAGTTGTTCGTCATCTCGCGGATCAAGGACCTGCTGATCGTCGACGGCCGCAACCACCACCCCGATGACATCGAGGCCACCATCGAGGAGATCACCGACTGCCGGTCGGCGGCGGTCGCGATCCAGGACGGCAGCCGGGAAAACCTGGTCGCCATCGCCGAGGTCAGGACCCCCGCCGGTTCGCCGGAGTTTCCCGGCATGAAGCGCCGCATCAGCGCCGCCATCCGCAACTCGCACGGTCTGCCGGTCAGCGACCTGGTCTTCGTCGCGCCGGGCTCGCTACCGGTCACCAGCAGCGGAAAGATCCGCCGCTCCGACTGTGTGCAGCGCTACCGGGCGGGCGGGTTCGACCGGCTGGACTGCCCGAGCGGCTGACACCCCGACATGCCGACGACGAGCACCCGCGCCCACCTGACCGACCAGGCCCGGCGCCGCCTCACACCCACCCTGCAGACCATCCCCGGCATGGCGTTGTTGGACCGGCGACTGCGCGATCGCGACTGGCCGCAGTTCGTGTTCGCCGAACCGCCGGCCGGCAGCGGCCTCAAGCCGGTGCTGGGCGACCGGGGGCTGCCACTGCTCGGCCACCTCGTCGAGGTCTTCCGTGGCGGCCCCGCCTTCATGCTGGAGGTATACCGGAAGTACGGCCCGGTCTACTACGGCCGGATGCCGGCGATGTCCGCGGTGGGCGCGCTCGGGCCCGACGCCACCCAGGAAGTGCTGTCCGACCGGAACAGGGACTTCTCCACGGCCGCCTGGCGGGAGGCGATCGGCCCGTTCTTCGACCGCGGACTGATGCTCATGGACTTCGACGAGCACCGCTACCACCGCCGGATCATGCAGGCGGCGTTCACCCGCAGCAGGCTGTCGGGATACGTCGAGCACATCGACGCCGTGGCCACCCGGGTCGTGGCCGGGGAATGGCCGGTCGACGACCGGCGGTTCCTGTTCGCACCCGCGGTCAAGGAACTCACCCTCGACATCGCCTCGGTGGTGTTCATGGGCCACCAGCCGGGAACCGACCGCGAGCGGGTCCGCGCGATCACGCGGGCCTACGGGACCGCCACCCGGGCCGGCGGGGCGATCATCCGCACCCCGGTGCCGCCGTTCAAGTGGTGGCGGGGGATCCGGGCCCGCAGGGCGCTCGAGGAACACTTCGCCGAGCGCGTCGCCGAGCGCCGTGGCGCAACCGGCTCGGACATGCTGACCGTGCTGTGCCACACCGCCGACGGGGACGGCAACACCTTCACCGACACCGACATCGTCAACCACATGATCTTCCTGATGACGGCGGCGCACGACACCTCGACTTCGACGCTGACCACCATGGCCCACCACCTGGCCGCCAACCCGGAGTGGCAGCAGCGCTGCCGCGAGGAGGGCGAACGGATCGGGGACGGCCCCCTGGACATCGAGGCGCTGGACAAGCTGGAAGCCCTGGACCTGGTGATCAACGAATGCCTGCGGATGGTGACCCCGCTGCCGTTCGGCATCCGCCGGGCGGTCCGCGACACCTCGATCCTGGGTCACCACATACCCGCGGGCACCAACGTCACCGTGTGGCCGGGGATGAACCACATGCTCCCCGAACTGTGGGACGACCCCGGGAAGTTCGACCCGGACCGGTTCGCCGAGCCGCGCTCGGAGCACAAGCGCCACCGCTACGCCTTCGCGCCGTTCGGCGGCGGCGCGCACAAGTGCATCGGGACGATGTTCGGGCGGTTGGAGATCAAGACGATCATGCACCGGGTGCTGCGCAACTACCGGCTGGAACCGACCCACCCGGGCTATGTGCCCCGCTACGACTACGCCGGCATGCCGGTGCCGATCGACGGGATGCCGATGGTGCTGCGGCCGATTCGCTGATCTGCCGTCAGGCCGACCCGGACCTCAGCATGTTGCGCAGCACGTACTGCAGGATCCCGCCGTTGCGGTAGTAGTCGGCCTCGCCGGGGGTGTCGATGCGGACCACCGCGTCGAACTCCACCGTCGAACCGTCGGCCTTGGTCGCCGTGACGTGCACCGTCTCGGGTGTCCTGCCGGCATTGAGTTCCTCGATGCCGGTGATGTCGAACACCTCGGTCCCGTCGAGTTTCAGCGACGCCGCGGACTCCCCGGCCGGGAACTGCAACGGGATCACGCCCATGCCGATCAGGTTCGAGCGGTGGATGCGCTCGAAGGACTCGGTGATCACCGCGCGCACGCCCAGCAGGCTGGTGCCCTTGGCCGCCCAGTCCCGGGACGACCCGGAGCCGTACTCCTTGCCGCCGAGCACCACCAACGGGGTGCCGGCCGCCGCGTAGTTCTGCGCGGCGTCATAGATGAAGGCCTGCGGGCCGCCCGGTTGGGTGAAGTCGCGGGTGTAACCGCCGGAGGGGACCTCGCCCAGACCGGCCAGCACCTGGTTGCTCAGCCGGATGTTCGCGAAGGTGCCGCGGATCATCACCTCGTGGTTGCCGCGCCGGGAGCCCAGCGAGTTGAAGTCCGCGGGCTTGACGCCGTTGGCCTCGAGGTACTGCGCCGCGGGGGTGCCCTTCTTGATCGAACCGGCCGGCGAGATGTGGTCGGTGGTCACCGAATCACCCAGCAGCGCAAGCACTCTGGCGCCCTTGATGTCGGTGACCGGCTGCGGCTCGGCGGGCATGCCGTCGAAGTAGGGGGCCTTGCGCACGTAGGTCGACTTCGGGTCCCACTCGAAGGTGTTGCCCGCCGGGGTCGGCAGGTTGCGCCAGCGCTCGTCGCCCTTGAACACGTCGGCGTAGCTCTGCGCGAACATCTCCCGGTTGATCGAGGATGCGATGGTGTCCTCGATCTCTTTCTGCGACGGCCAGATGTCTCTGAGGAAGACGTCGTTGCCGTCGGCGTCCCGGCCCAGCGGGTCGGACTCGAAGTCGAAGTCCATGGTGCCGGCGATGCCGTAGGCGATCACCAGCGGCGGGGAGGCCAGGTAGTTCATCTTGACGTCGGGGGAGATGCGTCCCTCGAAGTTGCGGTTGCCCGACAGCACCGCGGTCACCGCCAGGTCGTTGTCGTTGACGGCCTTGGAGATGTCGTCGGGCAGCGGCCCGGTGTTGCCGATGCAGGTGGTGCACCCGTAGCCGCCGAGGTAGTAGCCCAGCTTCTCCAGATACGGCCACAGCCCGGCCTTCTCGTAGTAGTCGGTGACCACCTGCGAGCCCGGCGCCATGTTGGTCTTGACCCACGGCTTGGTGGTCAGGCCCTTCTCCACCGCCTTCTTGGCCAGCAGGGCCGCGCCGAGCATGACCGACGGGTTGGAGGTGTTGGTGCACGAGGTGATGGCGGCGATCACCACGGCCCCGTGGTCGAGAACGAACTCCCCGCGCTCGGTCGAGCGCACGACCACCGGCTTGCTCGGCCGGCCATGCGACCCGTTGGAGGCCGAGGGCCGCATGTCGACCGCACCGTTGTCGGCGAAGGACAGTGCCGCCGAATCGCTGGCCGGGAAGGACTCCTCGACCGCCTCGTCGAGTTTGGTCTCCGGGGCCGGGTGGTTCTCCTCCACGTAGTTGTGAATGTCCTTGCGGAACGCGTTCTTCGCGTCGGTGAGTTCGATGCGGTCCTGCGGACGCTTGGGCCCGGCGATCGAGGGCACCACCGTGGACAGGTCCAGCTCGAGGTACTCGGAGAACACCGGCTCGTGGTCGGGCCCCTCTGAGTCGGCGTTGTGCCACATACCTTGAGCTTTGGCGTAGGCCTCCACCAGTGCCACCTGCTCGTCGCTGCGACCGGTGAGGCGCAGGTAGTCGATGGTGACCTCGTCGATCGGGAACATCGCTGCGGTGGAACCGA
>NZ_JBBATF010000146.1:0-5897 GCF_040398885.1 Mycobacterium sp.
GAACCGCCAGCCACACGTAGTCGGCGTACTGGATCAGGCTGGTCCACATCTTCTGCCCGTTGACCACGTAGTCGTCGCCGTCCCGCACCGCGGCGGTGCGCAGGTTGGCCAGGTCCGTGCCGGCCTCGGGTTCGGAGTAACCGATGGAGAAGTGAATGTCGCCGGAGGCGATCCGCGGCAGGTAGAACCGCTTCTGCTCCTCGGTGCCGTAGGCCATGATCGTCGGCGCCACGCTGTTGATGGTCAGAAACGGCACCGGGGCGCCGGCGATGGCGGCCTCGTCGGTGAAGATCAACTGGTCCATCGGGGGTCGGGCCGCTCCGCCGTATTCCTCCGGCCAGCCCAGCGCCAGCCAGCCGTCCTTGCCCATCTGGGCGACGGTCTCGCGGTAGATGTTGCCGATGCCGATCTCGCCGCCGGCGGTGGAGGTCAGCGCCTCCTGGCGCTCGGGGGTCATCAGCCGGCCGAAGTACCCGCGCAGCTCGCGGCGCAGCTCTTCCTGCTCCGGGGTGTAACTGATCCGCATCGCCTGCGACCTCCGGTGGTGGTGGGCTGTTCGGCGACCCGCCGACTGATTTCGTTGTAACACGTTCTAGTCTTGGAATCCAGCAGAGGTGGTGACCGGCGACTGGGCGTCGTTGGCCGTATCGTGGGGCCGGAGCACTCGAGGAGGAGCCATGCGCGTCGCCGTTGATCGCGATCGTTGCGAGGGAAATGCCATCTGCGTGGGCATCGCGCCTGATCTGTTCCGGCTCGACGAGGACGAGTACGCCGTCGTGACCGCTGATCCCATCCCCGCCGACAAAGAGGAACTAGCCCTGCAGGCGATCGCCGACTGCCCCCGCGCGGCGCTGATCCGTAAAGACTAGAGGTATTCGCACGTGCCCGAGCCTGACGCAGGATCAGCACCGACCGACCTCTCCGGGCGCGTGGCGGTGGTGACCGGCGCGGCGGCCGGGCTTGGCCGCGCCGAG
The DNA here is from genome assembly GCF_040398885.1 of Mycobacterium sp. Taxonomy (GTDB): domain Bacteria; phylum Actinomycetota; class Actinomycetes; order Mycobacteriales; family Mycobacteriaceae; genus Mycobacterium. The sequence continues at coordinate 975 of NZ_JBBATF010000146.1, forward strand.
GCCATCGGACTGGCCCGGTCCGGGGCGACCGTCGTCGTCAACGACATGCCCGCGGCATTGGACGCCTCCGATGTGCTCGACGAGATCGCCCGCGCCGGGAGCAGGGCGGTCGCGGTGCCCGGCGACATCAGCCACCGCGCCACCGCCGACGAACTGATCGCCTGCGCTGAGGGTCTGGGCGGACTGCACGTGGTGGTCAACAACGCCGGCATCACCCGAGACCGGATGCTGTTCAACATGACCGACGAGGACTGGGACGCGGTGATCGCGGTCCACCTGCGCGGCCACTTCCTGTTGACCCGTAACGCCGCCGCCTACTGGCGGGCCCGGGCCAGGGACGCCGGGGGTGGACAAGGCGGCGTGTACGGCCGCCTGATCAACACCTCGTCGGAGGCCGGGCTTTCCGGTCCGGCCGGTCAGGCCAACTACGGGGCGGCCAAGGCGGGTATCACCGCGCTCACCCTGACCGCGGCAAAGGCGCTGGGCCGCTACGGTGTCCGCGCCAATGCGATCTGTCCGCGGGCCCGCACCGCGATGACCGCGGATGTCTTCGGCGAGGCGCCGTCGTCGGCCGGGGGACAGATCGATCCGCTGTCACCCGAACACGTGGTGAGTTTGGTGCGCTTCCTGGCCTCGCCGGCCGCCGCGGAGGTCAACGGGCAGCTGTTCATCGTCTACGGCCCGACCGTGACGCTGATGGCCGCCCCGACCGCCGAGCACCGGTTCCGCGCAGACGGCGATGCCTGGGATCCCGCCGCGTTGAGCGCGGCGATGCACGACTACTTCGCCGACCGCGACGCGGAGAAGTCCTTCGAGGTTGATCTCCGCGCACTCTCGTCGCACGGCGACGGCTCTTAAGCCTTGGTGTGTGCCAACGCGTCGAGAAACGAGCGGGCCCAGCGGTCGACGTCGTTGCTGAGCACCTGACGCCGAAGTGCCCGCATCCGCCGGCCGCCCTCCTCGGGCGGCTGGGTCAGTGCCGCCTCGATGGCATCCTTGACCCCGTCCAGATCATGCGGATTGGTCAGATAGGCCTGGCGCAATTCGGCTGCGGCGCCGGTGAATTCGCTGAGCACCAGGGCGCCGCCGAGGTCGCTGCGGCATGCCACGTACTCCTTGGCCACCAGGTTCATACCGTCCCGCAACGGAGTGACCAGCATGACGTCACTGGCGACGAAGAACGCGATGAGTTCATCCCGCGGCACCGGCCGGTGCAGGTAATGCACCACGGCGTGGCCGACCTCCCCGTACTCGCCGTTGATGTGGCCGACCTGCTGCTCGACCTCGTTTCGCAGAATGCGGTAGCTGTCGACCCGCTCACGGCTGGGTGTCGCCAACTGAACCAGCACGGTGTCGTCGCCCTTGATGCGGCCTTCGGCGAGTAACTCCGAGAAGGCCTTCAGCCGCACGTCGATACCCTTGGTGTAGTCCATCCGGTCGACGCCCAGCAGCAGCTTGCGTGGGCTGCCGAGCTCGCTGCGAATCTGCTTGGCGCGCCGCCGGATTTCACGATTGCGGGCCTTGCGGTCCAATTCGGCGGAGTCGATGGAGATCGGGAACGCTCCCACCCTGATGGTGCGATCACCCAGCCAGGCCTCACCCAGCCGGGACCGCACGCCCACCGTCGCCCGGGTGGTCTCGGCGCCGGCGAGCTGGCGGGCCAGGAAGAGGAAGTTCTGCGCGCCGCCGGCCAGATGGAAGCCCACCAGATCGGCCCCGAGCAGCCCGTCGATGATCTCGGCCCGCCAGGGCAGCTGCATGAACAACTCAACCGGGGGGAAGGGGATGTGCATGAAGAACCCGATGGTCAGATCGGGCCGAAGTTTGCGCAGCATCTTGGGGACCAGCTGCAACTGGTAGTCCTGCACCCACACCGTCGCGCCCGAGGCGGCGGCCCGCGCGGTGGCTTCGGCGAATCGGCGGTTGACGTCGACATAGCGGTCCCACCATTGGCGTTGGTAGATCGGCTTGACGATGACGTCGTGGTAGAGCGGCCAAAGGGTCGCGTTGGAGAACCCCTCGTAGTACTCCTCGATGTCCTCGGCGCTGAGCCGGACCGGAAACAACTGCAAGCCGTCTTCGGTGATCGGATCCTCGGGGCCGTCCACGATCCCCGGCCACCCGATCCAGGCTCCGCGCCGCTTGCGCAGCAACGGTTCCAGCGCGGTCACGAGACCGCCGGGGCTGCGCCTCCAACCGAGGGTCCCGTCCGCCTGGATCTCCATGTCGATCGGCAGCCGGTTGGCGACCACCACGAAATCGGAGTCACCGGAGTCACCGGACGCCCCGGTGGAAGGTTTGGCTCCGGTGGCCCCGCGGGCCACCTACGCCTCGAGCTTTGACGGTCCGATGCCGAGCATGGAGAGGAACACCCGGCACTCGTCGGCGTCGGTGGCGTAGGCGGCGACGACCCGTCGGGCTTGGCGGGCCGTGCTGTCGGCCAGTGGTTCGACTTCGTCGATGTCCGCTGGGGTGGATTTCGCAGGCATGTGTCAACCTTAGTTCACGCCGGGGGTGAAGCAGCAGATCAGCTGCCTTCAGGGGCTGTCGGAAAGGGTGGAGCGGGGCACCACGGCCGGCACCCTGTCCTGGGTTTCCGCGTAGCAGGCGCCGGACATCCAGTATCCGGTGCACGGTGTGCCGTCGAGATTGGGCACCAGGTCGGCCGGCACCCCAGACACGGAGGTGGAACTGTGCTCGTCGGTGTAACGCAGCGGCGCTTCCGGGATCGACTCCTCGGCTGCTTCGCTGCTGGTGACGGGAGCCATGTAGGGCACGCAGTTACCGTCCTGCATGACCTCGCCGTTCTGGCACCCGGCGACACCCCCTCCGGGTGCCGGCGCCGGCGCCGGCACCGGCACCGGCTCGGGGCCGGGGACCGGTTCGGCAAGAGCCGCCGGGGCGATGCCCAGCCACACTGTGGCGGCCAGCGCGGTGGCGGCCGGAATTCCGGTCGGCATGAAGAACGGCACCTCCTTAGCCGGCGACGCCCGGCACGACCGGTTGCAGGCTCACGCCACCGGGATTGTTCTTGCCCTGCTCCAGCCCGATGCACAAGCCGGTGTTGTCGCCGTTGCACGGAATACCATTGACCTCGGGCAATTGGCCGACTTTGCCGGGCTGGCCGGAGGTGACCGCACCCGGCTGCAGGTTGTTGATGCCGGGGTCGACCGGGTTGAACGTGGGGGCGGGCCGATCGGTGACGGGCTTGCAGGCTCCGCTGGCGGGGTCGAGGACCTCGGTGGGCGGGCATTGGGCCACGGCCGGCGCGGCCGGTCCGCGCTCGGTGGCCAGGGCTGCCACCAGGGGCGCGGCCGACACCGCGAGCGCTAAGCCGCCGGCGAGCAGGGCGCGTCGCGCGAGGGACGTCAGAGGTGCCATGTCGGTGTCTCCCTTCAGGTGGGCCCACCCTCGAAGCCCGGTGCAGTGACGGTGATCCTGTTCTGTCGCCGCGACCGGGACGGGTGTTACCGATACTAGTGTGGATCTCGGCGGGTGACCCAACGCGCGGAGGCGGCTGACCACTACCGGGAGGACACCGAATGCAGATCACTTTCGCCGACCGGACCTATCTGGTGACCGGCGGCGGCAGCGGAATCGGATTCGGTGTGGCCGCCGGACTGGCCCGGTCCGGGGCCCGGGTGGTGATCGCCGGCCGCAACGCCGAGAGACTGGCTGCGGTCACCGATCAGATCAACGCCGAGGCGGACGGCGAGGTGCGCGCCCATCCCGCCGACGTCACCGACGAGGAGCAGGTCGCCGCGGCCGTGGCGGCGGCGACCGAGTGGAACGGCCGGTTGCACGGCGTAGTGCACTGCGCCGGCGGATCGGAGACCATCGGGCCGGTCACCCAGATCGACTCGGCGGCCTGGCGCCGCACCGTCGACCTCAACGTCAACGGCACCATGTACGTCCTCAAGCATTCCGCGCGACAGATGGTCCGCGCCGGCGGCGGATCATTCGTCGGCATCTCCTCCATCGCGGCCAGCAACGTGCACCGGTGGTTCGGCGCCTACGGGGTCACCAAGTCCGCCATGGACCACCTGATGATGCTGGCCGCCGACGAGCTCGGGCCGTCGTGGGTGCGCGTCAACGGCATCCGCCCCGGACTGATCCGCACCGACCTGGTTCAGGTCATCCTGGATTCCCCCGAGGTCAGCGAGGACTACCGGCGGTGTACCCCGCTGCCGCGGGTGGGCGAGGTGACCGACGTGGCTAGCATGGCGATGTTCCTGCTGTCCGACGCCGCCGGGTGGGTCACCGGTCAGATCATCAACGTCGACGGCGGACACGGGCTGCGCCGCGGCCCCGACATGTCGGCGATGCTCGAGCCGGTGTTCGGGCCGGACGGCCTGCGTGGCGTCGTCTGAGCCGGCAATGCGCCCCGAGCCTGAGATCCCCGGCCCCGGCCAGGAATCGGTGTGGGACTACCCGCGTCCCCCGCGCCTGGAACGGTTCGACGGCCGGATCACCATCGAACTCGGCGGCGAGGTGGTGGCCGACACCGACACCGGCTGGCGGATTCTGGAAACAAGTCACCCACCCACCTACTACCTGCCGCTCACCGCGTTCCGGAACGGCGTCCTCCGTGAAGCCCCGGGCGCATCGTGGTGCGAGTGGAAGGGGCGGGCGCGCTATTTCGATCTGGTGACCGCCGGCACTCTCGCCCGGAAGGCCGCATGGAACTACCCCGACCCCACGCCCGGTTTCGAGGCGATCGCCGGGGCCGTGGCCGTGATGGCCGGACAAGTCGATCGCTGCACGGTCGACGGTGAGACCGTGACCCCCCAGCCCGGCGGCTTCTACGGCGGCTGGATCACCAGCCGGGTCGTCGGCCCCTTCAAAGGCGGCCCCGGCTCGATGGGCTGGTAGGCCGGCTGGGCCTTTGGTTTCGGCGAAACATCGCCGGCTGGGCCTTTGGTT
>NZ_JBBATF010000146.1:5997-8384 GCF_040398885.1 Mycobacterium sp.
TTGGTTTCGGCGAAACATCGCCGGCTGGGCCTTTGGTTTCGGCGAAACATCGCCGAAACATCCCTGCCCCGGATCGGAAACACCACGCCGACATCCTCGTCGACGACGTCGAAGGCGGCCGCTACCTTCGACGCTCCCCGAAGGAGAACACGTTGGACATCGATCCCGCCGCCACCGCGTGGCTGCTGACCAGTACCGCACTCGTGCTGCTGATGACACCGGGACTGGCGATCTTCTACGGCGGCATGGTCCGAACCACCGGCGTGCTCAACATGATCATGATGAGCTTCATCTCCATACCTCTGGTGACGGTGGCCTGGCTGCTGCTGGGTTACAGCCTGGCGTTCTCCGACGGTTCGACCGGCTTGGTGGGCGGCCTCTCGCATGTCGGAATGGCCGGTATCGGCCCGGACTCCGTGCACGGATCCGTTCCGGAACTGCTCTACGTCACATTCCAACTGAGTTTCGCCATCATCACCGCGGCGCTGATCAGCGGCGCGATCGCAGACCGGGCCAGGTTCGCGGCCTGGATGGTGTTCGTGCCGGTCTGGTCGATCGCGGTGTACGCGGTTGTCGCGCACTGGGTTTGGGCACCGGGCGGGTGGCTGTTCAAGATGGGCGTACTCGACTACGCCGGTGGCCTGGTGGTCGAGATCGTGTCCGGGGCCTCCGCGCTCGCGCTGGCGCTGGTTCTCGGACCGCGGCTCGGGTTCAAGCAGGAGGCGATGCGCCCGCACAATCTGCCGTTCGTTCTGCTCGGTGTCGGACTGCTGTGGTTCGGCTGGTTCGGGTTCAACGCCGGTTCGGCGTTGGCCGCCGACGGGATGGCGGCGGCGGTGTTCCTCAACACCCTCGTCGCCGGTTGCCTGGGAATGCTGGGCTGGCTCACCGTGGAGCGGATCCGCGACGGCAAGCCCACCACGTTCGGCGCGGCGTCGGGAATCGTCGCCGGCCTGGTGGCCATCACGCCGTCATGCGGAACGGTGTCGACCTTCGGCGCGGCGGTCGTCGGCGCGGCGGCCGGCGTCGTGTGCGCCTTCGCGGTCGGCCTGAAATTCAAACTCAACTACGACGACTCGCTCGACGTCGTCGGCGTCCACTTCGTCGGCGGTGTGGTCGGCGTGCTGCTCATCGGACTGCTCGCCACCGCGGTGATGACCGGCGGGCCCCGAGGTCTGTTCTACGGCGGGGGACTGGCCCAGCTGGGCAAGCAGGCACTGGCTATGGCCGTGGTCGCGGTGTACGCATTCGCCGTCAGCTACGGCCTGGCCAGACTGGTGGACCGGTTCATGGGCTTCCGGCTCAGCGCGGACGACGAGGCCAGCGGTGTGGACTTCACCGAGCACGCCGAGACGGCCTACGCCGAGGGCGTGCACGGCCATCAGCAGGTGCGCCGGCCGCTGTTCGGCGACCGGGACGCCTTCCGCAGGACGCAGAACACCGAAGAAGCCTGACGTGGCCGGGGCGCCGCGGCCTCGGTACGATGCCGCACATGCCGCTGGCTAATGGCGAGGTCTTCGCGGGTTATCGGATTCTGCGACCGCTCGGCTTCGGCGGCATGGGCGAGGTCTACCTGGTGCAGCACCCGCGACTGCCCCGGCAGGACGCGCTGAAGATCCTGCCCGCCGAGATGTCGGCCGGTGCGGATTTCCGTGCCCGCTTCAACCGGGAGGCCGAACTGGCGGCGTCGTTGTACAACCCGCACATCGTCGGCATCCACGACCGCGGAGAGTTCAACGGCCAGTTGTGGATTTCGATGGACTTCATCGACGGACCCGACGCCGGACGCCTGCTGCGCGAGCAGTACCCGAACGGAATGCCCCCACGAGACGTCGTCGAGGTCGTCGCCGCGGTCGCCGACGCCCTGGACTATGCGCATTCACGCGGCCTGCTGCACCGCGATGTCAAGCCGCCGAACATTCTGCTGACCCATCCCGAACGCGGCCGGCGCCGAATCCTGCTCGCCGACTTCGGGATTGCCCGTGACGCGGCCGAGACCACCGGGCTGACCGAGACCAACATGACCGTCGGCACGGTCAACTACGCGTCCCCCGAGCAACTCATGGGGACGGCCGTCGACGGGCGCGCGGATCAGTACGGTCTGGCGGCGACCGCCTACCATCTGCTCACCGGGACGCCGATGTACGGGTCATCGAACCCGGCGGTGGTGATCGGGCAGCATCTCAACGCGCCGCCGCCCAGGTTGGGCGACTACCGGCCTGCGCTGGCCGCGCTGGATCCGGTGCTCGCCAAGGCGCTGGCCAAGAATCCCGCGGATCGTTTCCGCACCTGCACCGAGTTCGCCAACGCCCTGCGGCAGGCCGCGGAGGGCTCGCGGCGGCAGTGGCCGGCGCCCGCCCCGGCCGTCGCGCCGCCCCGGCCGCCCG
>NZ_JBBATF010000147.1:0-8289 GCF_040398885.1 Mycobacterium sp.
CGGTCACCGACTGGGTCAGTTCGATCGGCATGGACCAGGTGGGATTCATCGTGGTCGGGCTGTTCGCACTGACCTGGGCGGTGGCAGCGGGCCTGTGGCGGCTCGGCCTGGTCCCGACCTGGCAGCGGTGATCGCGTGCCAGGATGCGCTGGTGGAATCGCTTGCAGATAGTCGCCCCGCGCAATAGCGTCACGCGATGTGACCTCCCGCGGGCAACGGCTGCGCGCGCTGTTGTCCCGGCGCGAGTGGATGCGGCTCGGTGCGATGTTCGCCTTCGTCGCCGCCCTGCACGTGATCGGCTGGGGAACCCTCGTATTCCTCGTCGTCCCACAGCATTTCGATCTCGGGGACAAGGTGCTGGGCGTCGGGGTCGGCCTGACCGCCTACGCGCTGGGCATGCGGCACGCCTTCGACGCCGACCACATCGCCGCTATCGACAACACCACCCGCAAGCTCATGGAGGACGGCCGGCGTCCGCTCGGCGTCGGGTTCTTCTTCTCCCTCGGGCATTCGTCGGTGGTGTTCGGACTTGCGGTGCTGATCGCGCTGGGCATCAAGGCCGTGACGGGCCCGGTCGCCGACGACTCCTCGGCCCTGCGGCACTACACCGGCCTGTTCGGCGCCGGCATCTCCGGGGCGTTCCTCTACCTGATCGCCGCGATCAACATCGGGATCCTGGCCGGAATCCTGCGAGTTTTCGCCGCGATGCGGCGCGGCGAGTTCGACGAAGCCGCACTCGAGCGGCAGTTGAACAACCGCGGCCTGTTCAACCGGTTCTTCGGCCGGTTCACCCGGTCCATCCGCCGGTCCTGGCAGATGTATCCGCTGGGCGTGCTGTTCGGGCTCGGATTCGACACCGCCACCGAGGTCGCCCTGCTGGTGCTGGCCGGCACCAGCGCCGCCGTCGGCCTGCCCTGGTGCGCCATCTTGTGTCTGCCGGTGATCTTCGCCGCGGGCATGACGCTGCTGGACACCATCGACGGATCGTTCATGAACTTCGCCTACGGCTGGGCGTTCTCCAAGCCGGTGCGCAAGGTGTACTACAACCTGACGGTTACCGGGTTGTCGGTTGCGGTGGCGGTGATCATCGGAACCGCTCAGTTGCTTGCCGTGCTGGTCGAGCAGTTCGGTTGGCGAGGAGCCTTCTGGGACTGGGTGTCCGGGCTTGATCTGAATGTTCTCGGTTTCGCGATCGTCGGGCTGTTCGTGCTGACCTGGCCGGCCTCCGTGCTGGTCTGGCGGTTCGGCCGGATCGAGGAGAGATGGGCAGCCGCATCCGAAGGGTGAGGACTTGTCGCCGGTGGCCGGCAGGGGGCCGGCTCTTGATGATCCGGCATTTCGATCGAGAGATCCATGTACACGGAATGCTCACCGGGAGAGGCTGATTGGCGACGGGGGTTTCAGCCACGGGTTTCGGCCACGGCACCCGCCCTATGATGAAAGGACCCGGGATCATGCGATACATGGCCTCATGGACACTGCCGCACGGTGAGGACTATCGAGCCGCGATCGCGCGGTTCCTCAAGACCGGCGGGGCGCCCCCCGCCGGAGTGACGATGATCGGCCGCTGGCACGGCGCCAACGGCTTCGCCATCGCCGAGAGCGACGACGCGAAGGCCATCGCGGAAATGGTCACCGAGTGGAGCGAGTTCATGGACATCCAGGCCACGCCCGTCCTCGAGGACTCCGAGTTGGCCGGGGTTCTGCAGAAGCTGTACAGCTGACACGTAGGCGCCGTCCGGACGTCACCCGCTGACCTCCCGGGCCAGCCAACGGTCCAACTCGGCGTAGGCGGCCTCCCGCGGCCCGGGCAGCGACAGGAACACGTCGTGTTTGGCGTCGGCCACCGGCACGACGGTCTGCCGGTTGCCGACGCACCCGGCCCACCTGGCGATGTGCGCGACGTCGAGGACGGCGTCGCCGCGTTGCATCGCCTCGGCGTCGACCGTCTCGGCGACGCTGTGGTCGGAGCGCAGGATGAGGTTGGGCACGCCGACGTCCAGGCCGCGGTGCAATCGGGCCTGCCCACGCCGCACGGCGGTGATCCAGCCCAGTGTGACGGGGAATCCGCCCACCGGCTTCCACTGCAGGTTGTAGTCGAACTCGCCGTGGTGGTCGCGGTGCAGGGTGAGCCCGTAGCCCCCCTTACCGGGCGGCCGCACCACCGTGGTCTTGCTGACCCGGGATGCCGCGCCCAGAGCGCCGGAGGTGGCCCGGGTGCGCAGGATCGCCGGTCCGTTCAGATCCAGGAACGGACTGTTCAGGACCAGCCCGGTCAGCCCCAGCGCCGCGACGGCCCGATGCCGGCGCAGTCGGTCGAGCCACAGCGACACCACCAGCCCGCCGGTCGAGTGGCCGTAGACCAGCACCCGGCAGGAGGGGTTCTCCGCCCGGATGATCGCCATCGCGCTCCCCAGGTCGCGGTCGTAGCGGGTCAGGTCGGTGGTGAAGTGCGGGGTCTGCCCGGCCCGCCACGACCGGCCGCACTTGTGCAGATCCAACCCGTAGAGCCGGTAACCCCGTTCGGCGAAGAAGTCCGCCAGCCGGGTGTTGAAGAAGTAGTCGGTGAAGCCGTGCACCGCCAGCGCCACCCGATCGGACGGGCCCTCGCCCTCCGCGCGGACCAGGGTGGCGAACAACTCGCCCTCGCCGTCGGGGTCGGGACCGAGGTGGACTGTCCTCTGCCGGTAGCCGGGCAGCACATCCTCAGCCCATTCGGTGCGCGCGGGCGTCACAGCCCCAACTTTATCCAGTGCCGCCGCTGCACTACCTCGGTCGCGCCGGGCGCGCCGGGATAACCTAGCTGCTACCCACCGCGCCCGAATCCCGGATGCGGGTCCGGAGGAAGGACATGCCCGTGTCTGACGTAACCAAGTCCGAGGCCAGGACCGACGTCGTCCTGGTCGGCGCCGGGATCATGAGCGCAACCCTCGGCGCACTGCTGCGCCTGGTCGAGCCGAACTGGTCGATCACGCTGGTGGAGCGCCTCGACGCCGCCGCGGCGGAGAGCAGCGACCCGTGGAACAACGCCGGCACCGGCCACTCGGCGCTGTGCGAGCTCAACTACACCCCGGCCAAGCCCGACGGCACCATCGACATCGCCAAGGCGATCAGCGTCAACGAGCAATTCCAGGTCACCCGCCAGTTCTGGGCCTACGCCGTGGAGAACGGCCTGCTGACCGACGTCCGCAGCTTCCTCAACCAGATACCCCACGTCAGCTTCGTCAGCGGCGCCGACAACGTCGACTACCTGCGGCGCCGCTACGAGACCCTGGTGCGCAACCCGCTGTTCGCCTCGATGGAGTTCATCGACCAGCCTGACGAGTTCGCCCGCCGGCTGCCGCTGATGGCGCAGGGCCGGGACTTCTCCGAGCCGGTCGGGCTGAACTGGACCGAGGCCGGCACCGACGTCGACTTCGGTTCGCTGTCGCGCCAACTGCTCGCGTTCGGCAGCCAGCGGGGGATGAACACCCTGTTCGGACACGAGGTTCGCGACCTCGACCAGAAGTCCGACCGCAGCTGGACGGTCAAGGTGGTCAACCGTCGAACCGGCGAACGGGTCCGGATCCGAAGCAAGTTCGTGTTCGTCGGCGCCGGCGGCGGGGCACTGCCGCTGCTGCAGAAGGCCGGCATCAAGGAGGCCAAGGGGTTTGGCGGTTTCCCGGTCAGCGGTCAGTGGCTGCGCACCGACATCCCGAGTCTGACTCAGGCCCACCACGCCAAGGTCTACGGACTTCCGCCACTGGGCGCACCGCCGATGTCCATGCCGCACCTGGACACCCGCGTCATCACCGGCAAGGACTGGCTGCTCTTCGGCCCGTTCGCCGGGTGGTCGCCGAAGTTCCTCAAGGCCGGCAAGTTCACCGACCTGCCACTGTCGGTCAAGCCCGACAACCTGCTGCCGATGATCGGCGTCGGGCTCACCGAACTGCCGCTGGTGAAATATCTCGTGGGCGAACTGCTGCAGTCCTTCGAGGGCCGCGTCGACACGCTGCGCAAGTTCGCCCCCACCGCGCAGAGCGGTGACTGGGAACTCGACATCGCCGGCCAGCGGGTGCAGGTGATCCGCCGCGACTCCAAGAAGATGGGCATCCTCGAGTTCGGCACCACCGTGCTCGCCGCCGCCGACGGCTCGATCGCCGGCCTGCTCGGCGCCTCCCCCGGCGCCTCCACCGCGGTGCCGGCCATGCTCGAGGTGATGCAGCGTTGCTTCCCGGAGGAGTACCGCGGCTGGGAGCCCAGGATCAAGGAGATGGTGCCCTCGCTGGGCTCCAGGCTCTCCGACGAGCCGCGGCTGTTCGCCGAGATCTGGGAGCACGGCACCAAGGCGCTCGGCCTCGGCAGCCGTTCTGGAGTGGTGTGACGTTCGCTCTGGAAAACTTTGGCGGAGAAGCGATCTCGGGGCCGCCGCGGTGAACCCGCCCTATCCGTTCAGCGCGATCGTCGGCCACGACCGGCTGCGGCTGGCGCTGCTGTTGTGCGCGGTGCGCCCGGAGATCGGCGGCGTGCTGATCCGCGGCGAGAAGGGCACCGCCAAGTCCACGGCGGTGCGGGCGCTGGCCGCGGTGCTGGACCGGGCCGATCCGGGTTCCCGGCTGGTCGAACTGCCGATCGGCGCCACCGAGGACAGGGTGGTGGGATCGCTGGACCTGCAGAAGGTGCTGCGCGACGGCGAACACGCCTTCGCGCCCGGCCTGCTGGCCCGGGCGCACGGCGGGGTGCTCTACGTCGACGAGGTCAACCTGCTGGCCGATCATCTGGTCGACGTCCTGCTCGACGCCGCCGCGATGGGCCGGGTGCACATCGAACGCGACGGGGTGTCGCACTCCCACGAGTCGCGGTTCGTCCTCATCGGCACCATGAACCCCGAAGAGGGTGAACTGCGGCCCCAACTCCTGGACCGGTTCGGCCTCGCCGTCGACGTCCGGGCCTCCCGCGACGTCGGGGTGCGCAGTGCGGTGATCCGGGCCAGGCTCGACTACGAAGCCGACCCCGCCGGGTTCGCCGCCGGTTACGCCGACGCCGACGCCGAACTCGCCGAACGGGTGGCCGCTGCCCGAATGCGCGTCGACTCGGTGGTGCTGCCCGATTCCGAACTGCGCCGGATCGCCGCCCTGTGCGCCGCCTTCGACGTGGACGGGATGCGGGCCGACCTGGTGGTGGCCCGCACCGCGGTGGCCCACGCGGCCTGGCGCGGCGCCGCCGCCGTCGCCGAGGAGGACATCCGGGCCGCGGCCGAACTGGCCCTGCCGCACCGCCGCCGCCGCGACCCGTTCGACGAGCCCGGAATCGACCCCGGGCAGCTCGACGAAGCGCTCTCCGCCGCGGCCGGGGACAGCGCGCCGGAGGAGGACCCGGACCCGCCCGGCGGGGGGCAGTCCCTCGACGAACCGGCGGAAGGGCCTGCCTCCCGGAACAATTCAGGCAGCAGCAGGCCGGCCGCGCCGCCCGCGCCGAGCTTTCGCACCCGCACACTGTCGGTTCCCGGGGTGGGCGAGGGCAGTGCGGGCCGTCGCTCGGCGGCCCGCAACTCCGCCGGTGCGGCGGTGCGCGCCGCCGGCCCGGGGGAACGGGGCCACGGACTGCACCTGTTCGCCACCGTGCTCGCCGCCGCCGACCGCCTCGGCGCGCCCGGCCCGCTGCGACCGGATGCCGCCGATCTGCGCCGCGCCGTCCGGATCGGACGGGAGGGCAACCTGGTGATCTTCGTCGTCGACGCCTCCGGGTCGATGGCGGCCCGCGACCGGATGGCTGCGGTGAGCGGCGCGGCGCTGTCCCTGCTCCGCGACGCCTACCAGCGCCGCGACAAGGTCGCGGTCATCACCTTCCGCGCCGAGGGGGCCCGAGTCGTTCTGCCGCCCACCACTTCCGCCCACACCGCCGCCCGCCGGCTGGCCGGCTTGGACACCGGCGGCACCACACCACTGGCAGAGGGCCTGCTGGCCGCCCGCGACGTCGTGGTGCGCGAACGCGCCCGCGACGGCTCACGCCGCCCGCTGGTGGTGATCCTCACCGACGGCCGGGCCACCGCCGGGGCCGACGCGCTGCACCGCAGCCGCCGGGCCGCCGACACCCTGGCCGCCGAGGGCGTCGCCGCGGTGGTGGTGGACTGCGAAACCTCCTATGTCAGGCTTGGTTTGGCGGCCGAGCTCGCCGGCCGACTGCGGGCCCCGACGCTGCGTCTGGAGCATCTGCGCGCGGACTGCCTGACGCGGGCCGTGCGCCGGGCGGCCTGAGGAGAGGGGGCTGCCGATGCCACAGGGCCGGCCGCCGGTCGTCCCCGAGGACGGCCTGTCCACCAGGGCCCGGCGCTCGGCGCCGGTGCTGGCGGTTCACACCGGCGCGGGGAAGGGAAAGTCCACCGCCGCCTTCGGAATGGCGTTGCGGGCGTGGAACGCCGGGCTGGATGTCGCGGTGTTCCAGTTCGTCAAGAGCGCCAAGTGGAAGGTCGGCGAGGAGGCGGCCTTCGCCCACCTCTCCCGGTTGCACGCCGAGCAGGGTGTCGGCGGAAACGTGGAGTGGCACAAGATGGGCGCGGGATGGTCCTGGTCGCGGAAGCCCGGCTCCGAGGGCGACCACGCCGCGGCCGCCGCCGACGGGTGGGCCGAGATCGCCGGCCGGCTGGCCGGGCAGCGCCACGACTTCTACGTGCTCGACGAGTTCACCTATCCGCTGAAGTGGGGTTGGGTGGACGTGGAGGAGGTGGTGGAGGCGCTTCGTGCCAGGCCCGGCCGCCAGCACGTGGTGATCACCGGCCGGGACGCCCCGCAGCCGTTGCTGGACGCCGCCGATCTGGTGACCGAGATGACCAAGGTGCGGCATCCGATGGATGCCGGCCGCAAGGGGCAGCGGGGAATCGAGTGGTGAGCGTGCCGGCGATCGTCGTCGCGGCCCCGTCGTCGGGGAGCGGGAAGACCACGGTGGCAACGGGTCTGATCGGCGCGCTGCGCAAGGCCGGACACCGGGTGGCCCCGTTCAAGGTCGGCCCGGACTTCATCGACCCCGGTTACCACGCCCTCGCGGCGGGCCGGCCGGGACGCAACCTCGACCCGGTCCTGGTGGGCGAGGATCTGGTCGGACCGCTGTACCGCAACGGATCCCGCGACGCCGACGTCGCCGTGATCGAGGGCGTGATGGGCCTCTTCGACGGCCGCATCGAGAACCGCTTCCGGATACCGGCCCGCGGCTCCACCGGGCAGCTGGCCCAGCTGCTCGCCGCACCGGTGATCCTGGTGGTCGACGGCCGCGGGCAGAGCCAGACCATTGCCGCTGTGCTGCACGGCTTCTCCACACTCGTGCCCGACGTCCGGATCGCCGGCGTCATCCTCAACCGCGTCGGCTCGCCACGGCATGAAGAGGTGCTGCGCCAGGCCTGCGAATCGGTCGGGGTCCCGGTGTTCGGTGCGCTGCCCCGCCTCGACGAACTGGCGCTGCCGTCGCGACACCTGGGCCTGGTCACCGCCACCGAACACGGCGCTCGGGCGGACGCCGCCGTGGCGGCGATGACGGATCTCGTGGCCCGCAACGTCGACGTCGGGGCGGTGTTCGCCGCGGCCGCCTCCCGGGTGGCCGCTGCGCCGTGGTCCGCGCGGGAGGCGGTGGGGGAGCAGGTCGCGGCGCGGCCGGTGGTGGCGATGGCGGCCGGGCCGGCCTTCACCTTCGGCTACACCGAGTACGACGAACTCCTGCGGGCGGCCGGCGCGGAGGTGGTGAACTTCGACCCGCTGCGCGACACCCTCCCGCGGGACGCCGACGCCCTGGTGCTCCCGGGCGGGTTCCCCGAGCAATATCCCGAGGAGCTCGCGGCGAACACCCAACTGCGCCAGGAGATCCGGGCGCTGGCCGGCCGGGCGCCGGTCCACGCCGAATGCGGCGGGCTGACCTACCTGATGTCCGACCTCGAGGGCCACCCGATGTGCGGGGTGCTGGCCGGCTCGGCGAGATTCACCCCGCGGCTCCAACTGGGCTACCGCGACGCCGTCGCCGCCGCCGACTCGCCGCTGCACTGTGCCGGCCAGCGGGTGACCGGCCACGAATTCCACCGCACCACAGTGGAATTCTCCGAGTCCGAACAGCCGGCCTGGATGATGCGGAGGGCGGCCGGAGGTGTTTCGGAGGGCGTCGTCCGGGGTGGGGTGCACGCCTCCTATCTGCACACCCACGCCGCCGCCCACCCCCGGTCGCTGCGGCGGTTCGTCGAACATGCCGGTGTCGCTAGGCTCGGCCGGTGACCGAGAACGCCTATCTGGTCGGCCTGCGACTGGCCGGCAAGAAGGTCGTCGTCGTCGG
>NZ_JBBATF010000148.1:0-8287 GCF_040398885.1 Mycobacterium sp.
GGCGTTCGCGACGTCGTCGCTGACCGACAGCCGGGTCATCCTGGACCAGCCCGGGGCGGAGAAGCTCATCGGGATGGGGGACGCGCTGTTCCTGCCGATGGGCGCCAACAAGACCGTTCGGTTGCAGGGCGCCTACATCAGCGACGAGGAGATCCAGGCCGTCGTCGGGGCCTGCAAGGACCAGGCCGAACCGGAGTACACCGAGGGCGTCACCGCGGCCAAGCCGTCCGGGGATCGCGCCGAAGTCGATCCCGACATCGGCGACGACATGGAACTGCTGCTGCAGGCCGTCGAACTGGTCGTCTCCAGCCAGTTCGGCTCCACCTCGATGCTTCAGCGCAAGCTGCGGGTGGGCTTCGCCAAGGCCGGCCGGCTGATGGACCTGATGGAGACCCGCGGCATCGTCGGGCCGTCGGAGGGTTCCAAAGCCCGCGAGGTCATGGTCAAGCCCGACGAGTTGGCCGGCACCCTGGCCGTTATCCGGGGCGGGGACGGGGCCGCCCCCGATGCGGACCACGACGAGGACGACGACACCGGCGTGCCCGAGGACTTCTGACCCGCCAAATCGACGAAATGGCGCGTTCGACTCGCACTTTCGCGCCCAAACCTACGTTTGGGCGCGAAGGGGGTCAGAGCACGAAGGGGGTCAGAGCACCAGCAGCATCCGGGTGTTGCCCAGGATGTTGGGTTTGACGTAGCTCAGGTCGAGGAATTCGGCCACGCCGACGTCATAGGAGCGGCACATCTCCTCGTAGACCTCGGCGGTCACCGGGGTGCCTTCGATCTCGGTGAAGCCGTGCCGGCCGAAGAACTCGGTCTCGAAGGTCAGTACGAACAGCCGTTCCAGCTCCAGTTCGCGGGCGACCTCGAGTAGCCGGTCCACGATGGCATGGCCGATGCCGCGCCCCTTGACGGCGGGATCCACCGCGACGGTGCGCACCTCTCCGAGGTCCGCCCACAGCACGTGCAGTGCCCCGCAGGCCACCACCCGGCCGTCGGCCTCGGCGACCCAGAACTCCTGAACCGACTCGAAAAGCGTGACCAGGTTCTTCTCCAACAGAATCCGGCCGGCGTAGGTGTCCACCAGACGCTTGATCTCCGGAACGTCGGAAGTCCGGGCACGGCGAACCGTCACGCCGGGGAAGTGCCCGTCCAGTGTTTCGGGGGAGAAGTCCGTCACGGGCCCAACCCTATCGGCCGGTCTTGCGCGGGCGCGGTCCGACCAATAGCGTCGAAAGTGGGCCGGGCACCGCGAAAGTCGGAGAGGCCCGATCATGCGCCGATCACTCGAACGAGACCTTTCCGCGCAGCTGGGGCAGCAGTACCGCGACTACCGGGCCAGCGTGCCGATGCTGATTCCCGGACCGGGCCCGCAGAGTGGACGGGCCGACGGCGCGGCCGGTCTAACTCTTTGCGGGGGTCGCAGCTGACCGGTCGGGTTGGTCAACCGATACTCTGTGTGCCGTGACGAGCCAACCCCAGACTCAGCCGACGGTTCGGCGCGAATGGATGGTCCACGTCCCGAACCTGTTGACCGGCCTGCGTCTGGTGCTGGTCCCGATCTTCCTGTTCTTCCTCTTTGCCGGCGACGGACACCAGACCGCAAGTCGCATAACGGCCTTCGCGATCTTCGCGGTGGCGGTCATCACCGACCGGCTCGACGGTTCGCTGGCGCGCAGCTATGGGGTGACCAGCGAGTTCGGCAAGCTGGCCGACCCGATCGCCGACAAGATGCTGATCGGCTCGGCACTCATCGGGCTGTCGATGCTGGGCGACCTGCCGTGGTGGGTGACCGTGGTGATCCTGGTCCGCGAGATCGGCGTCACCGTGCTGCGGTTCGCGGTGATCAATCGCGGTGTCATCGCGGCCAGTCGGGGCGGCAAGCTGAAGACCCTGGTGCAGTCGGTCGCCATCGGCCTGTTCATCCTGCCGGTGCACACTTGGCCGGGTCAGTGGCACGCGGCGGCCTGGTGGGTGATGTGGGCGGCGGTGGTATTGACCGTGGTCACCGGCCTGGAATATGTGATCGCGGCGCTTCGCGGAACCCGGGTCCGGGACTGAAAATCGCCTCCGGGAACCTTCCGGACCGCCTCTGCGTTGCACAGATTGCTGCGACGAATCTGAGGAGGACACCGCGATGGCGGTATTGCTGCGTGAAGTGATCGGTGACGTGCTGCGCAGGGCGCGCACCTCCCAGGGCCGCACCCTGCGTGAGGTCTCCGACTCCGCCCGGGTCAGCCTGGGTTATCTCTCCGAGGTCGAACGGGGCCGCAAGGAGGCCTCCAGCGAGTTGCTGAGCGCCATCTGCGCCGCTCTGAACGTTCCGATGTCGCGGGTGCTGTGCGACGCCGGCACCGAACTGGCCTGCCACGAAGGAGCCACGGTCATCCCGCATCCGGCCGCCATGGCGGTGGCCTGACCCTGCGATTCGCCCAATTTCTTCAGACCCGACGCGCAAGCTGATGTGGTCGGCGGGTCCGAACCGATAAATTGGGCTCGATAAATTGGGTTGGGACACACCGATCCAATTCGGCAATCGACTCGAAGGCGGGCAACACCCCATGGCCAATCCGTTCGTTAAAGCGTGGAAGTACCTGATGGCGTTGTTCGGCGCCAAGGTCGACGAATACGCCGACCCCAAGATCCAGATCCAGCAGGCCATTGAGGAAGAGCAGCGCCGGCACCAGGGACTCACGCAACAGGCCGCGCAGGTGATCGGCAACCAGCGTCAGCTGGAGATGCGGCTGAACCGCCAGCTCGCCGACATCGAGAAGCTTCAGGCCAACGTGCGCCAGGCCCTGAACCTGGCCGACCAGGCCACTGCCGCCGGCGACACCGCCAAGGCCACCGAGTACAACAACGCCGCCGAGGCCTTCGCCACTCAGCTGGTGACCGCCGAGCAGAGTGTCGAGGACCTCAAGGTCCAGCACGATGGTGCGCTTCAAGCCGCGGAGCAGGCGAAGAAAGCCGTCGAGCAGAGCGCCATGAATCTGCAGGGGAAGGTCGCCGAGCGCACCAAACTGCTCGGCCAGCTGGAGCAGGCGAAGATGCAGGAGAAGGTCGCCGAGTCGTTGCGGTCGATGAACGAGATGGCCGCCCCCGGCACCACGCCGAACCTCGACGAGGTCCGCGAGAAGATCGAGCAGCGCTACGCCAACGCCATGGGCTCGGCCGAGCTGGCACAGAACTCGGTCCAGGGCCGGATGATGGAGGTTCAGCAGGCCGGGGTCCAGATGGCCGGGCATTCCCGCCTCGAGCAGATCCGGGCTTCCATGCGCGGCGAGGCTTTGCCTTCCGGGGGCGCGGCCTCCGCGGCACCCAGCGCGCCGGCGATCACACCCGAAACCGAGCAGCCGCTCGGTCAGTAGGGTTCGGCACAGGAGGCGAATCACTCGATGACGGTTAAGGCCGGGCACGAAACCGGCTTCGCGGCCCGGTCTTTTCGGTCGGCGCTGCAACGCGGTGTCGACACCGTCAGCGAGTACGCCGACGCGGCCGCGCAGCGACTCGGCGCGGCCGCCGACCCGCGCGCCCGGCTGTTGCGCAAGCGGCGCTGGTCGCTGCGGTTCGGGCTGTTCTTCGCCTTCGCGACGGCCTTCTGGGTCTTGGTGACGGGGCTGCTGTCGGCGTGGAGCACCCCGGTGTGGGCATTGCTCATCACCGGGCTCATCGCCGTCGGAGCGGCCGTGCCGGCCACCCTGTGGCTGCTGCGCTACCGATGGCTGCGTGGCGAGCCGCTGCCGCCCCTGCGTCAGGTCAGCAGTCGCCGCCTTCCGCCGCCGGACTCGGTGGCCCGCCCGGCGATCTCGGCGCTGGGCGCTTCCGAACGGGGCCTGCACTCGTTGCTGGGGGTCATCGCCCGCGGCGGGATGCTGCCCGCCGGGGAAGTCCGGG
This sequence comes from Mycobacterium sp., assembly GCF_040398885.1. Taxonomy (GTDB): domain Bacteria; phylum Actinomycetota; class Actinomycetes; order Mycobacteriales; family Mycobacteriaceae; genus Mycobacterium. Next base: position 3,895 of record NZ_JBBATF010000148.1, read on the forward strand.
AGCTGACCGATGCGGCAGGCCGCTCCGCGGCGACCATGGCGGCCACCGCCGCGGAGGTGGTGGCGATGGAACGGGCGGCCGCGGACAACCCGGCGTCGCGGTCCTATCTCGTGCCGACGATCAATGCGTTGACCGCGCAACTCCACAGCGGGGTGCGGCAGTACAGCGAGATGGTGACCGCCGCCGCGCATCTGGTGTCGTCGGTGAACGCCGGTTCGGGGATGCCCCCGCCGCGTCATCGCGCGGAACTCACCGAGGCCACGGATCGGCTGGTGGGGTGGGCGCAGGCCTTCGAGGAACTGGGTCCTCCCGCCCGACGGGTCTAGCGGCGGGCTCTACAGCCTCGGCCGCAGCGCGGGGAGCGCCGCCCCGACCAGCCCGCGCACCGTCGCCTTGGTCATGTCCCACACGTCGAAGTAGTCCCGCCACAACGTGATTCGCCCGTTCTGCACCTCGAAGACGCCGCACACCCAGAACTGCAGCCGCAGCCGCCCGAACTCCAGCACGTCGGTGCGCTCGGTCAGCACCGAGGCGCCGTTGACCGCGATGCGGTGAATCTTGACCTCGAAGCCGGCCCGGCCCTCCATGGAGCGGAAGAGCTTCATCGCCCGGGCGCGGCCGTGGATGGTCGGGAAACCGACGTTCTGATAGACCAGGTCGTCGTCGAGCACCGCTGCGACGCTGTCGTAGTGCCGGGCCGCCAGCCCGCTGAGCAGCACCTCGACGGTGTGCGCATTGTCGATGTCAGAGCTGATGTCGCGATCGACACCGGTGGTCCGCTCGCTCATGCCCTCCACCATAGACCGGTCTCGGAACAGCTGTGGCAGTGTGAAGCCGGTGCGGGTTGCTGTCGTCGCCGGCCCGGAGGCCGGCCATGCCTTCCCGGCCCTCGCACTCTGCCTGCGGTTCGCCGCCGCCGGTGACGAACCGGTGTTGCTGACCGGACGGGAATGGCTCGACACCGCCCGCGCGGCCGGCATCGAGGCCGTCGAGTTACTGGGCCTGGATCCCGGGGAAGGGGACGACGACGCCGACGCCGGGGCGAAGATCCACCAGCGGGCCGCCCGGATGGCGGTTCTGATCAAGCCCGTTCTGCAACAGCTTCGGCCCGATCTGGTGGTCTCCGATGTCATCACGGTCTGCGGGGGCATGGCGGCGGAGTTGCTGGGGGTGCCCTGGGTCGAACTCAGCCCCCACCCGCTCTACCTTCCCTCGAGGGGCCTGCCGCCGATCGGCAGCGGCCTGGCGCCGGGCACCGGAGTGCCCGGACGCGTGCGCGACACCGTGATGCGGTTGTTCACCGCCGGCTCCATCCGCGCCGGCGATCGTCAGCGTGCCGCGGCTCGCGGCGGGATCGGCCTGCCGACCGCTGATCCCGGCCCGCGGCGGCGGTTGGTGGCCACCATCCCGGCACTGGAGGTGCCCCGCCCGGACTGGCCGGCGGAGGCCGTCGTCGTCGGCCCCCTGCATTTCGAGCCGACCGCCGCGGTGCTGGATATCCCGCCCGGGGACGGTCCCGTGGTCGTGGTCGCTCCGTCGACCGCCGTCACCGGTGCGGCGGGCCTGGCGGAGGTGGCACTGGAGCATCTGGTCCCCGGACGGACCCTCCCGGCCGGTTCCCGGCTCGTGGTGTCCCGGCTCGGCGGAGAAGACGTGGAGGTGCCGCCGTGGGCGACGGTGGCCCGGGTCCGTCAGGACGAACTGTTGCGGCACGCCCAGGTCGTGGTGTGCGGCGGCGGGCACGGCATGCTGTCCAAGACGCTGCTGGCCGGTGTCCCGGTGGTCGTCGTGCCCGGCGGCGGGGATCAGTGGGAGTTGGCGAATCGTGTTGCGCGACAGGGCAGTGGGCGGCTGGTGCGTCCGCTGACCGGTCATGCGCTGAGCGCGGAGGTCGGTGAGGTGCTGTCGAATCCGAGTTACCGGGAGGCGGCGCGTCGAGCGAGGGAGAGCGCTGTCGGGGTGACCGATCCGGTGCGGGCCTGTCGCGAGGTGACGCGATAGTTCCGGAAATGCTCCTCAGTCGCAGTCAGAGGTAATCGCGGCACCAGTAAACGGGGGCGGAAGACCTGGAGCAGCTCTTCTAAGGCGGAGGGATGGAGCTGGTCGGGGAAGACCTTGATCAGGGTGCGGCCCGACCTGTTCCGCAATACCGCGTGGGTGAGTTCGACCACCTGCTCGCTCACCCTTGCGGCGAAGGCCTCAAACGCTCTTGGCCGCTGCGCGGGCGGCACGTCGCTGATTGCGTCGGGACCACCGTTCGAGAACCACGGGAACCGGTCGACGAGCTCACCGTCGCCCAAATTGCTCCACTCTGCGCCGAGATAGAGCTCGTTCAGCAAGTTGACCTCGGGGCGGGACTGTCGGATCACCTCGCCGAGTGCGTTGGTCCCGGACCTCGCGACGCTGATCAGGAGATCCAGTCCGTAGTCGGCCCGGTCCGCGCCGAGACTTTCCGTAGCGGCCGGTCGGCTACTGAATTCTTGCGGCCGGCCGTGCGACGCGGGCGATCGGGGGGAGTGCAATCTGGCTCTGATGTCCTCCAGGCGGCAGAGGGCGCGGTCGACCGCATCTGTGGCGGCTCCCTTCGCGGCCCGCTTCGCATCGGCTGGCAGGACGGCCCGCATTGAAATACGGCGCCCGAGGAGTGCCGAAGAGATGCGCTGCGCTGCCGGCGAGTTCCGGAACCGCACCCAGCGGATGGCGGAGGTCCCAGTCCAGAAGCTCGTCGATCGGGGCACGGATCATGGTGTCCACGTCGAGGTAGAGCACGTCGTCGAGGTCCGGCAGCATCTCGGCCAGCAGGAGTCTGGCGTAGGTGAAGTGCGACGCGTACTGGCCTTCGCGGATCGGCGTGAACCGGGTGAACTGTTCCTGACCGCGCTCGGGGACGGGCGCGACGTTGAGCGAGATGGCATGCCTCGACGCTGCGGCCCGAACGGGGGTCAGGTGGACGTCGGCCGTCCCCGCCGGGACCGCGAGCGTCACGCCGTCTGCGCGGCGTCCGAAGCGCGCAACCCGGGCGAGGATACCGGGTATGTGCCGCAGGTAGTTCTCGTCGGCCGTCAGGACGATCGTTGTCACAGGGTTACGGTAGCGCCGTAGCGGATAAGTTCCGGCAGCCGCGGGTGAGCGCTCACTGCGCCCCGCGGGTTCGCGCTACCACTGATCACGGGGGACGTCGAAGTCGGCGCACAGCGCCCACCACACGTCTCGTGGGTCAATACCGGCCTCGATGGCCTGAGCGGCGGTCCGTCCGCCAAGTTTCGTCAGCACATGATCGACCAGTAGGGAAGCCCCACGCACCGGGCCGAACTGCGCTTCGACGAGTTCGTGGAATTGGGTCTTGCGCACGCCGCCCAAGTTACCCAAACAGGGGCCCTCACTCCCGTCTCGGTCACAGATCCGGCGGGGAGACGGTCTTCACCCGCCATCCGCTGACCACTTCAGGTATCGCACGCACATGCCACAGGGCCGGCCGAGCGTGCGGCCGGATTCGCAAGTGGCGCAGAAGCGGCGCCGCCATCGAGCCGATCAGCAGACGGCCGGCCAAGACGAGTGCAGTCAGCGCCGCGGCATATTTCGGGAAGTGGAGCACGTAGAACAGGGCTTCGGAACGAACCGATTGACGGAATGAAAACTCGGCCACCTGCGATGTTGACACGCCGCCAATGTGGGACACGTGGACTCGCTGATCGAGGAAGCACCCGACACCGACGTTCCTGAGGCGCAGTGCGAGGGTCTCCTCCTCGCGATACAGAAAGAACCGCTCGTCGAAACCACCGACCTCGCGGAACTTCTGAGCGCTGATCGCAAGACAGGGTCCACCGACGAACTCGGCGTCGGAAATGCTCCTGGAGCCGGTACCCGGACTACCCAGTCTTAACAGACTCAGCGCCTGCGCGGCAGGGGTGGTCCAACGTCTGACCACGGTGACGTCGGAGTGTTCCGGGTCAAGGACGAGTGGGGCCACTAGCGCGTTCATCTCCTGGGCCGATCGCGCCAAAATGCGGGGGCCCTCGTGATCGAGAAAGGCGGCTCGTTGGGCGATTCTGTCACGGTTGCGAACCGCCGCGAAGCGCGAGGTTCATGGTTGCGCGCGAGGTGCGCGGCGGGCGACACGCCGCGCGCCACACTTGTCATCGAACACATGTTCGTTACTGTGGGAGATGTTCGACGGAGCCTATCGCTAGCCGATTTGTCAGAGGTCTTCTCTAACGTCCCGGCTAACCGACCAACACCGGTCAACCGAACACCACAGAACGGAGACATCCATGGCTAGGCAAGCCCCCGACCGCGAAAAGGCACTCGAACTCGCGATCGCCCAGATCGAGAAGAATCACGGCAAGGGCGCGGTGATGCGCCTCGGCGACGAGGTCCGCCAGCCCATCTCGGT
>NZ_JBBATF010000149.1:0-8205 GCF_040398885.1 Mycobacterium sp.
TGCCGCCGTGGACCGAGGTCGACGTGTTCACCGTCGCCGACCGGGCCGCCTGGGAGGACCGCCCGCTGCACAGCCTGCCGCCGGGGGCGCCGGAGTTGCCGGAGGCGCAGGACCGCACCCAGTCGGTGGAGCTCGTCGGCCAGCTTGCGGGTCTGCGCAAGCCCACCGAGAGCCCGAGTCAACTCGTGCACGGCGACCTCTACGGCACCGTGCTTTTCGCCGGGACCGCCGCCCCGGGAATCACCGACATCACCCCGTACTGGCGTCCCGCGTCCTGGGCGGCCGGGGTGGCCGTCGTCGACGCGATGGCGTGGGGCGAGGCCGACGACGATCTGATCGAGCGGTGGGATTATCTGCCGGAGTGGCCGCAGATGGTGTTGCGCGCCTTGATGTTCCGGCTTTCGGTGCACGCCCTGCATCCGAGGTCGACGCCGGAGGCGTTCGCGGGTCTGCGGCGCACCGCGGCCGTGGTGCGGATGCTGGTCTAGGCCGGCCGGTGCCGCACCGAGGCCAGCGGCACCCGGCCGTCGTCGGCGAGCACCCCTTCGGCGCGCAACAGTTCCAACTGCCGCGACGCCAGGTGCGGCGCGGGCCGCCCCGTCGCGGCCAGCACCCGGTGCCACGGCAGATCCGAGGAGTCGGCGCTCATCACCCAGCCCACGATGCGGGCGCTGGAAAGCCCTGCCGCGCAGGCGATATCACCGTAGGTGGCCACCCGCCCCGGCGGGATCGAGGCGACCAGGGCCCGCACCCGCTCCACCTGCTCGTCGGTGACCTTCGCCATCTCCGGGGCCGTCTCCGGGGCCGACTCAGCCGAGCATGTCGCGGATGACGGCGGCGGTCTCGGCCGGCTTGGCCAGCGGCACCATGTGCCCGCAGCCGAAGTCCACGAGCCTGAAGTCCCCGCCGAGCCGACCCGACAGCGCATCCACCAACGCCTCGGTCACATACGGCGGATCCTGAAAGGCCGCGCGCACCAATGTCGTCCGGGTTCCCTTGTGCGGCAGCACGATATCCCGCGCCAGCTCACTCCAGTAGGAGGCCATCGCCGGGATGCAGACCCGCCAGCCGTAGCGGCCGCCGGGCAGCGCGATCAGGTGCTCGTCGAGGTCCTCGTCGAGGTCGGCCGGCCCCACGTCGGCCCACGACCCGGTGGCCTTCTCGGTTCGGGCTTCGGCGCGGTCGGTGTAGTCCGGGGAGGCCAGTGTCGCCTCGGCGACCTCCCGCATCCACCGACCGTCGAGGGCCACCGCCGGGTCGAGCAGCACCAGACCCGACACCAGGTCGGGACACTGCGCCGCCAGGTGCAGGGCCACCGCGCACCCGAACGAATGCCCGACCACCGTCACCGGGCCGTCGGCCTCGTCCTCGATCAGCCCGGCCAGCGCGGTGACGTTGGCGTCGATGCTCCACGGCGCGGCGTAGGACGAGCGGCCGTGCCCGAGCAGGTCCGGCGCCAGCGCCGGGACCTCCGGCAGATACGTGCCGGCCAGGCGGCGCCAGCGGGCGCCGTGCCCGGTCAGGCCGTGGATCATCAGGACCTCGGCCGGGCCCGGGGGGCCGTAGCGGTTGTGGTGGAGCGGCCGGGAACCCATGGCCGAAATCCTAGGGCGGGATCCGCTCAGGAGGTGGTGTCGGCGCCCCACTGGAAGCTGTTGACGTACTTGCCCAGGTCCTCGGCGATCTGAAGATTGGCGCCCGAGGGCAACCCGGGGCCGGAGTCGGGGCCGAAGGACCGGTACGGACCGGCAGCGAAGGCGATCAGGGCCAGATCGTCTTTGACCGCCGCCATCGCCAGAATCCGCTGGCGGGTGAACGACGAGGTGGGGTTCTGCGGCCATTCGTCGGCGAGTACCCCGAAGCCGGGTTCGTAGCCGACCATGGCGTTGGGGATCTCGTAGGAGACGGCGGCGTCGGGGAAGCGCTTCCTCAGCAGCGACTCGACGATGTCGCGGGCGGTCCGGCCGGCGGCCGGTTGGGAGAACAACTGCATGACGCCGGTGTCACCGGCGATCAGTTCGGCGGTGACGCCGTTGTCGGAGGTGGTGACCTGGTAGATCGACTCCGACGTCGGGTAGGACACCGAGAACTCCCCACCCGCGGAGGTGAACCTGGGCAGTCCGGTCACCGGGGTCCCGGCGGGCGGCCGACCGCACTCCGGCGGGCACATGTAGTGGGCGATCTTCGGCGTCAGCATCAAGGTGATCCCGGCCAGCACCACGGCCGCGGCGGCCACCGTCGTCCCCCACCGGCCCAGCAGCCAACCGACACGGGGCCGCCGCAGTGCCGGGGCCCGGTAGCTCGCCGCGGGCAGCGCGTAGCCGGGATAGGACACCTCCGACGGATCGCCGGCCGTGCCGTCGGGGTGGGGTCGGACGGCGCGGCGCTCGGCACGGGAGGTCCGCGTCGAGGCCCGCGTCGCGGCCCCGCAGGCCGGGCAGAACGCCATATCGGGTACCACCATCTCGCAGTGGATGCACAGCAACGGCTCGTCGGCCCGGATCGGGTCGGGCGCCTCGTGCAGCAGAGCGAGTTGCAGGGCCAGGCGCAGGGCCACCACGGCGAGAACCGTCATGGTGAGATGGATTGCGAGCATGCCCAATTGGGGCAGCCCGACGATGTCGACCACACCGACCGAGGTGTGGAACAGCACCACCGTCACGGCGATGGCCCCCAGGACCCATCGGACCCGCCGGTCGTGGGGCCCGGCCGGCTGGAACCACAGCGTGAGCCCGACCAGTCCGCCGGCCACCGCGGCGGTGACCGGGATCGTCACCCCGGTCATGGCGACCTCGACGACCAGTCCCTGCCACGGCCGGACGTGGGCGAACAGCCCTGTGGTGAACTGCGGGGCCAGTCGCGCCATCGTCGCCGCGGCGGTGAAAACCAGAGCGCCGAGGGCTCCGATGACGAAGCCGTCCAACGACTCTCGTGTTCCGCGACGGAAGATCCTGATCACCACCGCCGGCACCAGCATCAGCAACATGCCGGCCGTCGGGATGGCGACGCCCTGGCTGAACAGGTGGTGCAGTGCCAGTCCGGCGCTGATCGAGACGTTGTAGGTGCGCGCCACCAGGCCGCCGGTCAGCAGGACCCAGCCCGCCCCCAGGACGGCGCCCAGTGCCGCCGCGAGGATCAGCGACCCGCGGGGGATGTCCCGGACCAGGCTGGAGGCGCGCAGATACAGCACGAACAACACCGGCAATCCCAACGCCGATATCGCGATTCCGGCGACCGGGACCTTCATGGCCACTGAGACCGCCAGGGCGACGACGGCGACGAGCAGGGTCACCCGGAACGGCGTGCGGGAGCGGTTGGGCAGGTGGGGGAACACGGCACTGGCGAAATGCGGAACCAGCACGCGCTCCGCGGGCGCGGCCCCGAAGACTTTGGGCCGCAACAACATCGGTCGTTCCCGATCACCGCCCAATCCGTAGCCGCACACCCCGCAGAAGTTGCCGGCCGGCACCGCGGCCCGGCAGTGCGGGCAGGTGACCCCGCTCATTGCAGCACCGCCTGGGTGACGAGCAGGACCTTGGCGAGGTTCTCGACGTCGGGGGTGCCCAGTCCGGTCACCGGGTCATATCCCGGGCCGGCGTTGTAGACGGCGTTGCCGCCGCGCACCACGTCGTGGAACGCGGGCAGTTGCGATCCCTCGGCGGCCCGGTACAGCAGCGGGTTGAGATCGCCCAGGGGTGCGCCGCCGCGGGCGACCAGGTACTGGTTGATCACCGCGGCCATCCCGGCCCACAGCGGGGCGGACACCGAGGTGCCACCACCGACGAGCACCTGCTGGTTGAACACGATCTTCACCCCGGTGAACTGGTCGGCCACCGCCGAGATGTCCGGAACCAGCCTCTTGCCCGCTCCGCGTGGGAAATTCACCCTCGCCTGCCAGCGCGGGCGGTCGAACAGTGCCGACACACCGCCCCCCGTCCCATGTGACAGCGGGGAGTCGAACCAGGCCTTCTCGGCGAGCCACGTCCCGTCGGCATCGGTGGACAGCGTGGTGCCGCCGACCGCCGTCATCTCCGGCATCGAGGCGATGGCGTCCAAACCGATGTTGTCCTCATGCGGCGGCGACGACCATTCCTGTCCGCCTTTGCATTCCAGGCCGGCGAGGTCGCCGCTGGCATCGAAAGCGGTGGTGCCGTTGGTGTGTGCGGCCGCCAGCGCGGCGCGGACCGGGGCCAGGTCGGCGGCGGTGATGAGCTTGTCGCAGCCCCAGCCGATGGAGAGACTCCACACCGCGCCGGGGTAGCGGCGGTCGGCGTCGCGCATCATCTCGGCGATCTTCTCGTAGGCGCCGTCCCCCTCCACCGTCGGGCGGGCATTGACCAGGACCTTCTTCGCGTCCGGGGCGATCGCGTGGATCGCCTCGAGATCCATGGTGGCCTCGCCGCGCCGGGCCGGCGGCTGGCCGCCCACCACGTCGGGGGTGAACTTCGGCAGGTTGAACGTCTCGGCGAAGGTGTCCAGATCGGCTTGGTCGAATCCGTCGAAGGCGAACACCACCACGGTGGCGCCCTTGCCGGTGAACCCGGCCTCGTGCAACGGCTCGATGTTGTAGGTGCGCAACAGGGTTTGCGGTGTCAGGCCCTGCCCGGGAACCTCCAGGGGCAGCTGCCAGCGGTTGGACTCCCGGTGCGGGGTGTATCCCAGGATGCGGCCGAGTCCGCTGACCTCGCCGCTCAGTTCGGCCGGCACACCGGGCTGCTGGGGCGAGGCGTAGAAAACCTGACCGAGCCGCCCCCGGTAGTCGTGCACGTCGACGTCGAAGGCCCGGGAGACGGCGGTCGCCGGCCCCTCGAGGTACGCCCACTCCTCGCTGGGTTGCCAGCGCACCGCCAGACCGTTGTCCCGGGCCCAGCCGAGGAGACGATCCGGGCGGGCGTCAGCGCGCAGCGCCGCGGTGATCTGCACGTGGCTGCGGTCGGCGGGGCCCAGATCGGTGGACTGGTCCAGCAGTGCGGCGTACGGCCCGGCGATCCGGCCGGGGGAGTCCGCGTCCGGCCGCCCGGCCACCTCGACCGCGGCGAAGGCGGTGACGGCGGCCAGTGCGGCCGCCATCACCACCCGCCGACGCCTCACGACCGACATTCTCACCCGCCGGTGATCACATTGCCCGGCAGGGCGGTCGGAGCCGGCGGGGCCTTGACCGTCGGGGCGAACGAATTGCCCGAACCGGAGCCGCCGTTGGAGCCCTTGGTCACGGACTTCTCCGACGGCGAGGGCGGCGCGGTGGCACTCGGGGCGGACGGCGCCGGCGTGGCCGGCTTCTCCTTGGTGGCACAGGCTCCCAGCATTCCCATTGCGAGAAGAGCTACCGTGCCGGCCGCAACGGCCGTTCGGCGCCACGCGGTCGGTGACTTCATGGTGTCCTCCTGTTCGTGCGCCGTAGGGGCGACTGTAATCGTGTAACGGAGTCCGGCGCTGACTACTCCGTGACCCGACTCTGCGCTCCTCGGGCAGGCGGATCCGTCCGGCGATCGGGTGGTTGTCGGGATGACATCCGGCTCCACCGACCGGAGGACACCGCGGCGAGGCTCTACCCTGAGCGCCGTGCGCCTCCTCGCCGTCCTGCCGGTGATCACGGCCGTCGCCGCCGCGCTGTGCGCGCTGTGGGCGCCGGCCCGCCGGTTCCTGTGGCCGGTGGTGGCACTGGCGGCTCTGAACGTGATTCTGACCCCGTTGACCAGCGGGGAGTGGTTCTACCAGCATGCGGAGGACGCCTCCTACGAACGGGCCGTCACCCGGGGCGACTTCTCCGCCTTCGATCGTCTGCTGGCCCAGCACGACCCGCATCTGCACCCCAGGATGATCGCGATGGCGGTGGCGCTGCTGATCGCCCTCGCCGGGTTGGCGGTGCTGCAGGCCCGCGACCGCAGGGGTGTCCACGGCCCGCCCGCGCTGTCGCGCGCCGCGGCCGGAGCGGTACTGCTGGCCGCGGCGGTGACCCTGGTCCAGGGCGGCCTGCTGCTCGTCGGGTGACCGCCGGGCCGGTGGACCGGCGCCACGCCGTGAATCCGGATCGCGGTTTCTGTCGTAGCTGCGTGGTGTCATGCGGGCATGGGCATCGTTCGCATCGTCGGCGGGCCGGGCACCGGTAAGACCACCCGGCTGATCGACGCCGCCGTCGCCCGCATCGCCGCCGGGACGGACCCCGAGTCGGTGCTGCTGCTGACCTCGGCCCGGTTGGCCGGCCAGACCCGCGGGGTTCTGACGGCGCGGTTGCTCGGTGCGTCGTCGGCTGCCGGCGGCGGCGAACCGGCCGTGGTGCGCGAGCCGCTGGTGCGCTCAGTGCACAGCTACGCCTTCGCGGTGCTGCGCAAGGCCGCCGAACGGGCCGGGGATCCGCCGCCGCGACTGGTCACCGGCGCCGAGCAGGACGGCATCATCCGCGAACTTCTCGCCGGTGACCTCGAGGACGGCGGCCGGAGCTGGCCGCGGGAGCTGCGCCCGGCGCTGACCACCGCCGGGTTCGCCACCGAACTGCGCGACCTGCTGGCCCGGTGCGCCGAGCGCGGGGTCGATCCGGTCGAACTGCAGCGCCTCGGCCGGTCCTGCGGCCATCCGCAGTGGGTGGCGGCGGGCCGGTTCGCCCGGCAGTACGAGCAGGTGATGCTGCTGCGCGCCTCGGTCGGCACCGCCGCGCCGCAGGCGACGGTGCCGGCACTGGGCGCCGCCGAGCTGGTCGGCGCCGCGCTGGACGCGCTGGCCGCCGACCCCGGTCTGCTGGCCGCCGAGCGCGCCCGGGTGCGGGTTCTGCTGGTCGACGACGCCCAGCACCTCGACCCGCAGGCCGCCCGGCTGGTGCGGGTGCTGGCCGCCGGTGCCGAATCGGCGGTCCTGGCGGGCGATCCCAACCAGGCGGTGTTCGGCTTCCGCGGCGCCGATCCCGGCCTGCTCGCCGGGCCGGGCGCGAACGCCGGGGACGTGGTCGGGCTGACCCGCTCGCACCGCTGCGCGCCGGCGATCGCCCGGGCCATCGGCGGGGTGGCCCGCGCACTGCCCGGCGCCGGGTGGCGGACCCTGGACGGAACCGTGTCGGGGGCCGACGGGGACGACGGCGCGGTGATCGTCCGGGTCGCCGAGTCGGCGCACGCCGAGGCCGCCACCGTCGCCGACGCGCTGCGCCGTGCCCACCTGGTCGACGGGGTGGCGTGGTCGCAGCTGGCGGTCATCACCCGATCGGCCGCCGCGGCGGCGGCGCTGTCGCGGTCGCTGTCGATGGCCGGGGTGCCGGTCGACACGCTGACCGGCGGCGCCCCGATCGGGGAGCAGCCCGCCGCCCGCGCACTGCTGACCGTGCTGAACTCCGTCGCCGACGGCCTGGACGGGCAACGGGCCGAGGCGCTGCTGACCGGCCCGATCGGCCGGGTCGACCCGGTCTCGCTGCGCCAGTTGCGCCGCGCGCTGCGTCGCACCGACTCCTCGCTGCCCGAGGCGCTGACCGGTCCGGCCCCGCAACTCCCCCCGACGTCGGCCAAGCCGGTCGGCCGGGTGCGCGCCGTGCTGGGCGCGGCCGCCCGCAGCCACGGTGCCGGCAATGACCCCCGCTACACCCTGTGGCAGGCCTGGGAACGCAGCGGTCTGCAACGCCGTTGGCTGAGCGCGGCCGAACGCGGCGGGACCGAGGGCGCGCTGGCCGAGCGCAACCTCGCCGCGGTCACCGCACTGTTCGACATCGCCGAGGACTACGTCGCGCGGACCACCGGAGCCTCGCTGGGCGGACTGCTCGACCATGTGGCCGGCCTGTACCTGCCGCCGGTGCACGACGCCGTGCCATCCGGTGAGACCGTCGCGGTGCTCAGCCCGCATGCCGCGCTGGGCCGGGACTGGGAGATGGTCGTCATCGCCGGACTGCAGGACGGCTTGTGGCCCAACACCACTCCGCGCGGTGGCGTGCTGGGCACCCAGCGGCTGCTCGACGTCCTCGACGGCCTGGGCGACGACGTGTCGGCCCGGGCGCCGCTGCTGGCCGAGGAACGCCGCCTGCTGATCGCGGCGATGGGCCGGGCCCGCCGCCGGCTGCTGATCACCGCGGTCGACAGCGACGCCGGCGACGAGGCCGGCCTGCCCTCGCCGTTCGTGGCGGAGTTGGCCGGCTACGCCGGGGCGGCTGCCGGGGCCCCCGGCGCCCCGCCGGGCCCCCGGCCCGCCCCGCCGGTGCTCTCCCCGGCCGCGGTGGTGGGCCGGCTGCGC
>NZ_JBBATF010000150.1:0-8064 GCF_040398885.1 Mycobacterium sp.
GGCTCTCCAGGTGCCCGCCGCCCAGGGCCGGAACCTGCCCGCTGATCGCGGGCAGGTTGACCGGTGCGACGCCGGTCGCATAGGCGGCGGCCCAGCCCAGGACGTTCTCCGCGTACGCCATCGAGTTGTTGTAGCGCAGGATCGCGGTCATGACCTGGGCCTGATTTCGCAGGTTCAGCCCACCGCTGCACAGGTAGCGGGCGGTGGCCAGGGTGGCGTCGAACAGGTTCTGCGGATCGGACTCGCCGTCGCCGTCGCCGTCGGAGGCGAACCGCGACCAGGTGCCCGGCAGGAACTGCATCGGGCCCATCGCGCGGGCGTAGACCGGCCGGCCCGCGGTGTTGCCCTGCACGATGATCTCGTTGCCGGGCAGGCTGCCGTCCAGCACCGGACCGTAGATCGGGCGGACCGCCGTGCCGCTCTCGTCGGTGGCGCCGCCGTTGGCGTGAGAGGACTCGATACGGCCGATACCGGCCAGCAGGTTCCAGCTCACGCCGCAACCGGGGGCCGCGGCGGCCATCGTCTGCTCGGCCTTGCGGTAAGCCGACAGGGCCATCGCCGGAATCCTCAGGCCGCCGACGGGGCCGCCCACCGTGCTGAGCACCGCGGCCGGCGGGGGCGGTGACAGGGCGTTCGCGGCGAACCGGAAGTCGGCGGGCGGCTTGGTCATCGCCACCACCGAGACACCGTCGGATTGCTGTTCGGCAGTGGCCTGCGGATTGCTCACGGGATTGTCGTCGGCCCCGACCGCGGCCGGGCGCTGGGGAGTGGCCGCCACGGCGCCGGCCAGAACGACCGGCGTCAACACTGCGATTCCGAACGCGGGTGCGCGTAAACCCTGGCTGACCAGGTGCCTTAGCCCCACTCGCCCGTCCTCGTCAGTTCGATGTAGTGGACCCCGCCACCATACATAAGGAATCAACCGCCGATAAACGCATTGGCATCATTGGTCACTCCCGGTCTCATCGGCGCGCTGGCCGGCCTCGTTCTTCTTGCCCGGTTTGGAGTTGGGCGGTTTCTTCTTGCCGAGCACCTCGCGCAGTTCCTCGATCTCCCGGCGCAGGTAGTCGCGGGTCGCGACCTCGCCGACCGCCAACCGCAGAGCCGCCAGTTCCCGCGCCAGGAACTCGGTATCGGCCTTGGTCTGCTGAGCCCGCCGCCGGTCCTCCTCCAGTGCCACCTTGTCCCGGTTCTCCTGCCGGTTCTGGGCCAGCAGGATCAGCGGGGCGGCGTACGCCGCCTGGGTGGAGAACGCCAGGTTGAGAAGGATGAACGGATAGGGGTCCCAGCGCAATCGCACGGCGAAGAGGTTCAGGGAAATCCAGACGATGACGGCGATGGTCTGCCAGACCAGGTAGCGGCCGGTGCCCAGGAAGCGGGCCACCGACTCACTGACCCGGCCGACCGCTTCGGGGTCGACGTTCAGCGACAGCCGCCGACGCGAGGTGAGCGGGGTGTCGAGCCGCTGGCGGGGGTCGCTCATCGCCGACCCCCCATTCCGGTGCCGGCGTCCTCGAAACTCTCCCGCCAGTCGTGTGGCAGCAGGTGGTCCAGGACGTCATCGACGGTCACCGCGCCGAGCAGGTGGCCTTCGGCGTCCAGCACCGGCCCGCACACCAGGTTGTAAGCGGCGAAATACCGGGTCACCGCGCCGAGCGTGGTATCCGGATCCAGATGCCGCAGATTCGCGTCGATGATGCCGCTGACCAGGTTCGCCGGCGGCTCCCGCAGCAGCGCCTGCAGGTGCACGCAACCCAGATAGCGGCCGGTGGGGGTGGCGGTCGGGGGGCGCACCACGAACACCACCGAGGCCAGCGCGGGAGTGAGGTCGGGGTCGCGGACCCGGGCCAGGGCCTCGGCGACGGTGGTGTCGGGGGCCAGCACCACCGGGTCGGACGTCATCAGGCCGCCGGCGGTGTCGGGGGAGTGGCTGAGCAGGCGGCGCACCGGTTCGGAGTCCTCGGGATCCATTCGGCGCAGCAGCACCTCCGCCTCGGTGGGGTTGAGCACCCCGAGAAGGTCGGCGGCGTCGTCGGGGTCCATCGCCTCGAGCACGTCGGCGGCCCGCTCGGTGTCGAGTTGGCGGAGCAGTTCGCTCTGATCGTCCTCGGACAGTTCCTGCAGGATGTCGGCCAGTCGCTCGTCGTCGAGGGCGTTCATCAATTCGGTGCGCCGCTTGGTCGGAAGATCGCGCAGGGCGTCGGCCACCTCGATCGGGCGTTGCCCCTCGAACTGGTGAAGCAGTTGGGCCACGCCCTGGTCGGGCATCGCCAGCCCGGACGGGGTCAGGCCCTGCACGTTCTGCCAGTCCACCACCACGACCGCGCCGCGCCGGCCGAGTCGGCGCTGGCTGCGCACCGCCACCCGGGTCACCACCCAGTCCCGGGTGCGGGTCTGCTCGATACCCAGGTCCACCACCACCATGTCGGCTCCGGCGAGTTGTTCCTGGGCGGGGTCCTCGATCCGGACCCTGGTGTCGAGCACCTGGCCCAGCACCAGCACCTCACCGGGGCGCTGGTGGAAACGACGCAGCGACACGTTGCCGGTGGTGAGGGTGACGGCGTCGGGTTCGATCGCGGTGACCCGCAGTATCGGAACGAAAATCCTCCGGCGGGTGGGCAACTCGACCACCAGGCCCAGGACGCGAGGTTGCTGGCGGACGATGCTGATGCTGACCACCACGTCGCGCACCCGGCCGAGGGACTCGCCGTCCGGTCCGAGCGCTGCCATCCCCGCCAGCCGCGCCGCATATACCCTGTTCACCGACGCCATAACTCAAAGGGTAGGAGTCTGCGGGTGAACCATCCCGATCGACCCGCCTATCGGCCTCGCCGAACCTGTCTGTCGGTTCCGGGCAGTAACCCCGGGATGATCGCGAAGGCCAGGGGATTGCCGGCCGACGAGGTGTTCCTGGATCTGGAGGACGCCGTGGCGCCGGGCGCCAAGGCGGCCGCCCGCACCGCGGTGGCCGCGGCGCTGGCCGGTCCGGGATGGTCGGGCCAGTTGCGCGGGGTCAGGGTCAACGACTGGACCACGCCGTGGACGCACCGCGACGTGATCGAGGTGGTGTCGGCGGCCGGAGCGCATCTGGACGTGATCGTGCTGCCGAAGGTCGCCGAGGCCTGCCACGTGCACGCGCTGGACCTGCTGCTGACCCAGCTCGAGCGCAGCCACGGCCTGCCGGTCGGGCGCATCGGGATCGACGCCCAGATCGAGGACGCCCGCGGGCTGACGAACATCGACGCGATCGCCGCGGCCCCCCGCGTGCAGGCCCTGGTGCTGGGACCCGCAGACCTGATGGCCGACCTGAACATGCGCACCCTGGTGGTCGGCGAGCAACCCGGGGGCTACGACGTCGGCGACGCCTACCACCACGTCCTGATGACCATCCTCGTCGCGGCCCGCGCACACGGGGTGGCCGCGATCGACGGGCCGTACCTGAAGGTGCGCGACGTCGAGGCGTTCCGGAAGGTGGCGGGACGCTCGGCGGCGCTGGGTTATGACGGCAAGTGGGTGCTGCACCCCGACCAGATCGCGGCGGGCAACGAGATCTTCAGCCCCCGCCAGGACGAGTACGACCGTGCCGAGTTGATCCTGGAGGCCTACGCCTGGCACACCTCCGCCGCCGGCGGGGCACGCGGTGCGGTGATGCTGGGCGAGGAGATGATCGACGAGGCCAGTCGCAAGATGGCCCTGGTGGTGGCCGCCAAGGGCCGTGCCGCGGGGATGCCCCGGACGGCCGCGCCGTTCGTGCCGCCTACCGGCGGGCGGCGATAGCCGCCGGCGACCGGCAGATCACCCGCTGTTCTGCGCGAACGTCCACAGGATGATGCTCAGCGACAAGGTGGCGACGCCGACGACGACGGCCGACACCGCCAGGGCGCGGCCCCGCTGGCCGGTTTTCCCGGTCTGGCTCACGGCGACCAGGCCGAGCACGATGCCCAGGATGGAGCCGACCCCGCACAGCAGGCCCAGGACCGAGGAGGCCAGGGCGATGATCGCCACCGGGTTGGTGCCGGTCTGGGGCGGCGCCGGGTAGTAGCCGGGGTAGCCGGGGTAGCCGGGGTAGCCGGGGGCGTACGGCGGCGGCGGGGCGTACGGCGGCGGCGGGTACTGCGGCGGCGGGCCGTACTGCGGCGGCGGTGGAGAGGAGCCGTAGACCGGGGCGCCGGGCGGCCCATAAGCCGGGTCGGGCGGTGGGTGGTAAGCCGGAAACGCCGGGTCGGTGTCGCCGATCCGCGGTGTCTCCCCGGGTTCACCGCTGGCGGCTGTCATGCTGTGAACCTAGCGTATGTACAGGGGCCGATAAGGCGTCGAACTCGATCTAAGGAGAAGGCAGGACATGACCAGTCCCTTTCCGTCAGCCCAGAACCCGGGTGGGGCCCCGGGCTCGTCGCGCCGTGGGCCACTCGGACTGCCGACGCCACCGAAGGGTTGGCCGGTCGGCTCCTATCCCACCTACGCCGAGGCGCAGAAGGCCGTCGACTATCTGTCCGACAACCAGTTTCCCGTCCAGCAGGTGACCATCGTCGGTGTGGACCTGATGCAGGTCGAGCGGGTGATCGGCCGGCTCACCTGGGGCAAGGTGCTTCTCGGCGGCGTGCTCAGCGGCGCCTGGTTGGGCGTGTTCATCGGCCTGCTGCTGGGGATCCTGACCAATAACCTGGGCCAGAGTTTGCTGGCCGCCGTCCCCGCCGGTGTTGTGTTCGGTTTGATAACCTCGGCGGTCCCGTATGGGATGTCAAAGGGCACAAGGGATTTCAGCTCCACCATGCAACTGGTGGCGGGCCGGTACGACGTGCTGTGCGATCCGCAGGGCGCCGAGCAGGCGCGGGACATGTTGTCGCGCTTGACGTTGTAGAGCCGAGTCGTATCGGCACCCGACTCCGGCCCGGCCGTGCGGCGACGCCGTCGCGAAGTCGGTCGGGCGGAAGCCCGGGGGATTCGGGTGACACCAGCGGACGCTGGCTGCCCGGCTTGCCGGGGTTTCACGGCTAAAGTACGTCGAGGGTGAATCCCGGCGGCTCGGTCCGCACGAAAGGCGGTTGGGTTGAGGAACGCTTGTCCGCGTACCCGGCGTGCGACCGCCGGGGTGTTGTCGGTGCTCACCATCGCGTCGGCGTCCGGTTGCGGCACCGGGCGAGACGACGGGGTGGTCAGCCTCTACACCCCGGCCAGCGAGAGCGCGACGTTCACCGCGGTGGCCGACCGCTGCAACGAGGAACTCGGCGGCAGGTTCACCGTCAAGCAGTTCGCGCTGCCCAAGGGCGCCGACGACCAGCGGCTGCAACTGGCCCGCCGGATCACCGGCAACGACCACTCCCTCGACATCATGGCCATGGACGTGGTGTGGACCGCCGAGTTCGCCGAAGCCGGCTGGGCGCTGCCGCTGTCGGCCGACCCGGCCGGCCTGGCCGAGGCCGACGCCACCACCGACACCCTGCCCGGCCCGCTGGCGTCGGCCACCTGGGCCGGCAAGCTCTACGCCGCACCGGTGACCACCAACACCCAGATGCTCTGGTACCGGCCCGATCTGGTGGCCCCGCCGCCGGCCACCTGGGACCAGATGGTGGCCGAGTCCACCCGGCTGCACGACGAGGGCAAGCCCGGCTGGATCGCCGTGCAGGCCAAGCAGTACGAGGGCCTGGTGGTGTGGTTCAACTCGCTGCTGGAAAGCGCGGGCGGGCGGGTGCTCTCCGAGGACGGCAAGACCGTCACCCTGGTCGACACCCCCGAGCACCGCGCGGCCACCGTCAAGGCGCTGAGCATCATCAAGGCGGTGGCCACCGCGCCCGGCGCGGACCCGTCGGTCACCCAGACCGACGAGGGCACCGCCCGGCTGGCCCTCGAGCAGGGCAACGCCGCGCTGGAAGTCAACTGGCCCTTCGTGTTCGCCTCCATGCTGGAGAACGCCGTCAAGGGCGGGGTGTCGTTCCTGCCGCTCAAGGACCGCCCGGAACTGGCCGGCAGCATCAGCGACACCGGCTCCTTCAGCCCCACCGACGAACAGTTCCAACTCGCCTTCGACGAGAGCAGGAAGGTGTTCGCCTTCGCGCCCTACCCGGGTGTGATCCCCGGCCGGCCGGCCCGGGTCACCCTGGGCGGGCTCAACCTCGCGGTCGCCTCCACCACCCGCCGCCCGGCCGAGGCGTTCGAGGCGGTGCGCTGCATCCGCAACGAGGCCAACCAGCGCTACACCTCCATCGAGGGCGGCCTGCCCGCGGTGCGCGCCTCGCTGTACGACGACCCGGACTTCCAGAAGAAGTACCCGCAGTACGCGATCATCCGCGACCAGTTGACCAACGCCGCGGTGCGCCCGGCCACACCGAACTACCAGGCGATGTCGACGCGGATCTCGGCCACCCTGGCCCCGGTCACCGGGATCGACCCGGAGCGCACGGCCGACGAACTGGCCGTGCAGGTGCAGAAAGCCATCGACGGCAAGGGGCTGATCCCGTGACGGCGCCGACCCGCAGCGACGACCGCCGGTCCCAGCGCCGGCTGGCCTACCGGCTGATCGCGCCGGCCGTCGTCCTGATGCTGGCGGTCACCGCCTACCCGATCGTCTACGCGATCTGGCTGAGCCTGCACCGCTACAACCTGGCCAGCCCGGCCGACACGGCCTTCGTCGGGCTCGACAACTACGCCACCATCCTCACCGACGAATACTGGTGGACAGCGTTTTTCGTCACCCTGATCATCACGGTGATCTCGGTGGCGATCGAGTTCGCCCTCGGCTTGGCGCTGGCACTGGTCATGCACCGCACCATTTTCGGCAGGGGGCTGGTGCGCACGGCGATCCTGATTCCCTACGGCATCGTCACCGTCGCGGCCTCCTACAGCTGGTATTACGCCTGGACCCCGGGCACCGGCTACCTGGCCAACCTGCTGCCCGACGGCAGCGCTCCACTGACCCAACAGATTCCGTCGCTGGCCGTGATCATCCTCGCCGAAGTCTGGAAGACCACGCCGTTCATGGCACTGCTGCTGCTGGCCGGCCTGGCCCTGGTCCCCGACGATCTGCTCAAGGCCGCCGAGGTGGACGGCGCCGGCGCCTGGACGCGGCTGACCCGGGTGATCATCCCGCTGATCAAACCGGCGATCCTGGTGGCGCTGCTGTTCCGCACGTTGGACGCCTTCCGGATCTTCGACAACATCTACGTGCTCACCGGCGGCGCCAATGACACCGCGTCGGTGTCGATCCTGGGCTACGACAACCTGTTCAAGGCGTTCAACCTGGGACTGGGTTCGGCGATCAGCGTGCTGGTGTTCCTCACGGTGTCGGTCATCGCGTTCGTCTTCATCAAACTGTTCGGGGCCTCGGCTCCCGGGGCCGGCGGCGCCGACGGCGAGGTCCGGTGATGGCGCGCCGCACCGGTTTCTGGGCCGTGATCAACACCCTGGTCGTGATCTACGCACTGCTGCCGGTGCTGTGGATCCTGAGTCTCTCGCTCAAGCCGACCTCAACCGTCAAGGACGGCAAGCTCATTCCGTCGTCGATCACCTTCGACAACTACAGGGGCATCTTCACCGGCGACGTGTTCACCTCGGCGCTGTTCAACTCCATCGGCATCGGCCTGATCACCACCCTGATCGCCGTGGTGGTCGGCGGGATGGCCGCCTACGCGGTGGCTCGACTGGAATTCGCCGGCAAGCGGACGCTGATCGGCGCTGCCCTGCTGATCGCGATGTTCCCGCAGATCTCGCTGGTGACACCGCTTTTCAACATCGAACGCCGGATCGGCCTGTTCGACACGTGGCCGGGTCTGATCATCCCCTACATCACGTTCGCACTGCCGTTGGCGATCTACACCCTCTCGGCGTTCTTCCGCGAGATCCCCTGGGATCTGGAGAAGGCCGCCAAGATCGACGGCGCCACACCCTGGCAGGCCTTCCGCCGGGTGATCGCGCCACTGGCGGCGCCGGGCATCGTGACCGCCGCCATCCTGGTGTTCATCTTCGCCTGGAACGACCTGCTGCTGGCGCTGTCGCTGACGGCCACCAGATCGGCGATCACCGCGCCGGTGGCGATCGCGAACTTCACCGGCAGTTCGCAATTCGAGG
>NZ_JBBATF010000151.1:0-7944 GCF_040398885.1 Mycobacterium sp.
GCCCTATCAAGTTGGGCTCTGATCAGCCCTTACGCCGGGCCTTCGGGGCCCTTTCATTCCCAGCCAGCTGGCGAAACGCCTCTTTTCGGCGATGACGGAGGTTTGCTGGGCAGCCGATACCGTTCTCGTTGGCCCGTGCTGGTTAGGCGGGCCCTCTCCGCCCCCCGCGCCGAGCTCCATCCACCGGAGCGGAGAGAACAACGAGAACTTCTCGGATGGAGGCGGCGGACCGTCGGCAAGCGTGCCGCGGCCGGGCAACCTGATCAGCCCGGAACCGACAGCGGACTTCGCAGGCGCGGGCCCCACAGAGAGGAACCGATCAATGAGCGGACGCCATCGCAAACCCACGACGACCTCATTCAGCGTGGCCAGGATCGCGGTCACCGGCGCGGTGATCAGCGGCGGCAGCCTCGGCATGACGGCCCAGGCGCAGGCCGCGACCGACTCCGAGTGGGACGCCGTTGCCTCCTGCGAGTCGAGCGGCAACTGGGCGATCAACACCGGCAACGGCTACCAGGGCGGCCTGCAGTTCGCCCCCAGCACCTGGCTGGGCTTCGGCGGCGGACAGTTCGCCTCCGCGGCGCACCTGGCCAGCCGCGACGAGCAGATCGCCATCGCCGAGAACGTCCTCGCCGGGCAGGGCAGGGGCGCCTGGCCGGTCTGCGGGCGCGGACTGTCCGGGCCGACGCCGCGCGACGTGTCGGTCGAGACCTCCGCCGAGGCGCCCGCCGACACCCCGGCCGCCCCGCTGGACAACCCGCTGCCGGAGGTGCCGGTTCCGGCTCCCGACGCCGCAGCGGCGCCGGCCGCGACTCCCGCACCGGACGCTCCCCCGGTCGCGCCGCCCGCGGCCGGCCCGCAACCGGCGGTCATCTCCATCTCGCAGACCGTGCCGGCACCGGCCGGTCCCGCGGCGCCTCCAGTCGTCCCGGCGCCCGTCGTCGTCCCGGCGCCCGTAGTCGTCCCGGCGCCCGTCGCCGCCGCCGCTCCGGCGCCGGCCGACGGTGTGCAGCATCTGCCGAGCGCGGACAGCCCGCCGCCGGGCACCAGCACCGACCCCGGCGCCCCGGGCGGCAACCCGAACGTGTCGTACCTGAAGGATCTGTGGCAGGCGGTGAAGAACAACGAGATCGACCGCGACGAGTTCCTGCTGGCCCTGGCCCAGCGTTCCTTCACCGGCCCGGTCCCGTCCGCCGGCCCGGCCCCGGGTTCCGCGGCGCCGCCGGCCGGCTAGACAGCGGCGGTCACGCCCAGTTCACCCATTCGTCGGTGCCGTCGGCGAAGAACTGGTGTTTCCAGACCGGAAGCCGCTCCTTCACCGTGTCGACCAGTCGCGCGCACACGGTGAAGGCGGCGGCCCGGTGGTCGGCGGAGACCGCCGCGACCATGGCGGCGTCGCCGATCTGCAGGGTGCCGACGCGGTGGCTGGCCGCGATGGCCCGAACCCCGGTCGCCTGGGCCGCCACCTCGGCGAGGACTTCGAAGAGGATCTGCTCGGCGTGCGGGTGCGCCGAGTAGTCCAGGCGCAGCACCTCCCGGCCGCCGTCGTGGTTGCGCACCGCGCCGGCGAAACCTACTACGGCGCCGGCGGATTCGTGCGCGACGAGGTGCTCGTGCTCGGTCAGCAGCAGCCTCTCCCCGGTCACCGCAGCGCGGACGATCCGAGTCATCGGTGGTCACCTCCGGCCAACTGGTCCAGGGCGTGGTCGAGGACTTCCGCCAGGACGCCCAACCCGTCGCGGACGCCGCCGGTGGAGCCGGGCAGATTGACCACCAGGGTGCGCCCGGCGACACCGCACACTCCGCGGGAGAGCACCGCGGTGGGCACCGCGGGCAGGCCGGAGCGCCGGATGGCGTCGGCCAGTCCCGGGATCTGGTAGTCCAGCACCGCGCAGGTGGCCTCCGGGGTGCGGTCGGTGGGCGAGATCCCGGTGCCGCCCGAGGTGATCACCACGTCGACGCCGTCGCGCACCGCCGACCGCAGTGCCAGGCCCACCGGTTCGCCGTCGGGGACCACCTCGGGGTCCGGGACGGCGAGCCCGCGGCCGGTCAGCCAGTCCCGGATGATCGGGCCGCAGCGGTCGTCGTAGACTCCCGCCGCCGCGCGGTCGGAGGCGATGACCACCCGTGCCGTCCGGCTCACCGCGAGTGCGTCCAATCGCCGGTGCTGCCGCCCTCCTTGCGGATGACGCGCACGTTGTCGATGCGCGCCTCGGGGTCGACGGCCTTGATCATGTCGTAGACGGCCAGGGCCGCGACCGTCACCGCCGTCAGCGCCTCCATCTCGACGCCGGTGCGGTCGGTGGTGCGCGCCGAGGCGGTGATTTCGATTGCGCTGGAGCCGATCACGAAGTCGACGTCGACACCGCTCAGCGCGATCTGGTGACACAGCGGGATGAGGTCGCTGGTTCGTTTGGCGGCCAGGATGCCGGCCACCCGGGCGGTCGCCAGTGCGTCGCCTTTGGGCAGATCGGCGTCGGCGACGAACCCCACGACCTGCGGCGTGGTGTGCACGGTCGCGGTCGCGGTCGCGCGGCGGTCGGACGCGGGCTTACCGCTGACGTCCACCATCCGAGCGGCGCCGTGGTCGTCGACGTGCGACAACCGGTGCCGCCCGCTGCTCACGAAAGGCTCAGGAAGTTTCGCGCAGGCGCCGGAAGCGGTCGGGTTTGTTGACGGAGGTGACCGGGTGGACGTACGGAAGCGTCGAAGCCGGCAGCGGGAAAGTGAGGTCGCCGAACGGCGACAGCGCCCCCACCATGGGCGAGGCGAGTTCGCTGACCGGGTGGTCCTCGGGATCGCGGGTCGGCCAGCCGTTGTCGACGTACCTGTGTTTCTGCAAGTTCTCAGCCACGTCCTTCATTCTGGCACTTGTCCGGAGAAATCTCCCAGAAGCCGACTGAATTACCCTTGTCGGCGATGACCGAGCAGCAAGCCACCCGCAGCGTGCCACTGGGCGCGTGGCTGTCCGGTCTGTCCGACGAGCGTCTGGTCGGACTGCTCGGACTGCGGCCGGACCTGGCCCAACCCGCGCCCGGCAGCATCGCCGCCCTGGCCGCCCGCGCCGCATCACGGCAATCGATCAAGGCCGCGGCCGACGAGTTGGACTTCCTGCGGCTGGCCGTCATGGACGGCCTGCTCGTCCTGGGCGCCGACCACGCCGCCGTACCGGTCGACGTCCTCAAGCGCCTGATCGGGGAGCGCGCCTCCGACACCGACCTGAACGACGCCCTCGACGATCTGCGCGCCCGCGCCCTGACCTGGGGCGAGGAGGAGTTGCGGGTCTCGGCGGAAGCCGGCGCCGCGCTGCCCTGGTATCCGGGTCAGGCGGTCACCGATTCGGACGCCGCGGACGAGCTCGGGCAGGCCCTCGACGGCCTCGACGACGCCGCCCGCGAGGTGCTGGAGCGACTCGTCGCCGGCCCCCCGGTCGGGCGCACCCGCGACGCCGCCGCCGGCGCGCCGGCCGATCGCCCGGTGCAGCGGCTGCTGGCCGCGGGACTGCTGCGCCAGGTGGATGCCGAGACCGTCCTGCTGCCCCGCGTCGTCGGCCAGATCCTGCGCGGGGAGCAGCCGGGACCGATCGGCCTTGCGGCGCCGGATCCGGTGGTGAGCACCACCTCGGCCGCCGACGTCGACGCGTCCGCGGCCGGTGCGGTGATGGAGTTGATCCGCCAGGTCGAGGTCGTCCTGGAGACGCTGTCCGCGGCGCCGGTGCCCGAACTGCGCAGCGGCGGCCTCGGCGTGCGGGAGGCCAAGCGGCTGGCCAAGATCACCGGAATCGGCGAACAGCGACTCGGACTGATTCTGGAACTGGCGGCGGCGGCCGGTTTGATCGCCAGCGGCGTCCCGGGCGTGCCGGCGCCGGATGCGGCGACGTTCTGGGCGCCGACGGTGGCCGCCGACCGTTTCGCCGAAGCCCCGGCGGAGTCCCGATGGCTTCAGCTCGCCGTCGCCTGGCTTGAGCTTCCATCCCGCCCCGGCCTCATCGGCGACCGCGGCCCGGACGGCAAAACCTACGGCGCCCTGTCGGATTCGCTGTATTCCACCGCCGCTCCGATGGACCGGGCGCTGTTGCTCAGCCTGCTGGCCGGCCTTCCCAGGGGTGCCGGCGTCGATGCCGTAAGCGCCTCCCGGGCGCTGGTCTGGCGGCGGCCCCGGTGGGCGGCGCGGTTGCAACCGGTCCCGGTCGGGCATCTGCTCGACGAGGCCCACGCGGTGGGGCTGACCGGACGCAACGCGCTGAGTACCCCGGCCCGGGCCCTGCTGGGCGGCGGCGGCGGCGATTCCGCCCTGGCGGCGATGGCCGCGGCCCTGCCCGCCCCCGTCGACCATTTCCTGGTGCAGGCCGACCTGACCGTGGTGGTGCCCGGCCCCCTGCTGCGGGAGATCGCCGACGAATTGGGCGCGGTGGCGACCGTCGAGTCGGCGGGCGCGGCGATGGTGTACCGGGTCGGCGAGCAGTCCGTCCGCCACGCTCTGGACACCGGGCGGACCGCTGACGGACTGCAGCGCTTCTTCGAGAGGTATTCCAAAACCCCTGTGCCGCAAGGTCTGAGCTATCTGATCAACGACGTCGCACGCCGCCACGGCCGGCTCCGGGTCGGCATCGCGGCGTCCTTCATCCGCTGCGACGATCCGGTTCTGCTCTCCCACGCCGTCGCCGCCCCGGCGCTGGCCGGCCTGGAAGTCCGGCTGCTGGCGCCGACCGTGGCGGTGTCCCAGGCGCCCATCGCCGAGGTGCTGGCGGGCCTGCGCCGGGACGGCTTCGCCCCCGCCGCGGAGGACTCCTCGGGAGCCGTCGTGGACCTGCGCCGCCGCGACGCCCGGGTGCCGGCGAATCCGGTGCGGAGGTCGCCGCGCCCGCCGTCGCGGCCGAGTGCGGAAAGCCTCTCGACCGTGGTGTCGATGCTGCGCCGGGTCGACTCCTCGCCGCTGACCGGGATGCGGATGGACCCGGCGGTCGCGATCGCGTTGCTGCGGCAGGCCGCCGTGCACGGCACCGACGTGCTGATCGGATACGTCGACGCCGCCGGCGTCGCCACCCAGCGGATGGTCCGGCCGCTGGCGGTGCGCGGCGGGCAACTCATGGCGTGGGACCCGACCCAGGGCAGACCCCGCGAGTTCGCCGTCCACCGCGTGACGTCGGTCATGTCGGCGGAGTCGGGATAATGGCCCCCATGACGTCGAGGAGCCGGGGGCGGCGTGACTGACGGCCCCCTGATCGTTCAGAGCGACAAGACCGTCCTGCTCGAGGTGGACCACGAGCAGGCGGGCGCCGCCCGGGCCGCGATCGCGCCGTTCGCCGAACTCGAGCGCGCGCCCGAACACGTGCACACCTACCGGATCACCCCGCTGGCGCTGTGGAACGCCCGGGCAGCGGGCCACGACGCCGAGCAGGTGGTCGACGCCCTCGTCACCTTCTCCCGCTACGCCGTCCCCCAGCCGCTTCTGGTCGACATCGTCGACACCATGGCCCGCTACGGGCGGCTGCAACTCGTCAAGCACCCGGCGCACGGCCTGAGCCTGGTCAGCCTGGACCGTGCGGTGCTCGAGGAGGTGCTGCGGAACAAGAAGATCACCCCGATGCTGGGAGCGCGCCTCGACGACGACACCGTCGCCGTCCACCCCAGCGAGCGGGGCCGGGTCAAGCAGATGCTGCTCAAGATCGGTTGGCCCGCCGAGGATCTGGCCGGCTACGTCGACGGCGAGGCGCATCCCATCGGCCTGGTCCAGGACGGCTGGGAACTGCGCGACTACCAGGAGATGGCCGCCGATTCGTTCTGGGCCGGCGGATCGGGCGTGGTGGTGCTGCCCTGCGGTGCGGGCAAGACGATCGTCGGCGCCGCCGCCATGGCCAAGGCCGGCGCGACCACGCTGATCCTGGTCACCAACACCGTGGCCGGGCGGCAGTGGAAGCGGGAACTGATCGCCCGCACGTCGCTGACCGAGGATGAGATCGGCGAGTACTCCGGTGAGCGCAAGGAGATCCGCCCGGTCACCATCGCGACGTATCAGGTCATCACCCGCCGCACCAAGGGTGAGTACCGGCACCTGGAGTTGTTCGACAGCCGCGACTGGGGGCTGATCATCTACGACGAGGTCCACCTGCTGCCCGCGCCGGTCTTCCGGATGACGGCCGACCTGCAGTCACGGCGGCGGCTGGGCCTGACCGCGACGCTGATCCGGGAGGACGGCCGTGAGGGCGACGTGTTCAGCCTGATCGGCCCGAAGCGCTACGACGCGCCGTGGAAGGACATCGAGGCGCAGGGCTGGATCGCCCCGGCCGAATGCGTCGAGGTGCGGGTGACGATGACCGACAACGAGCGGATGCAGTACGCCGTCGCCGAACCCGAGGAGCGCTACAAGCTCTGCTCCACGGCCCGCACGAAGGTGGCGGTGGTCAAGTCGATCCTGGCCAAGCACGACGGCGAGCCGACCCTGGTCATCGGCGCCTACCTCGACCAGCTCGACGAACTGGGTAGGGAACTCGACGCCCCCGTCATTCAGGGCTCGACGAAGAACGCCGAACGCGAGGCGCTGTTCGACGCGTTCCGCCGCGGTGAGGTCAGGACGCTGGTCGTCTCCAAGGTCGCCAACTTCTCCATCGACCTGCCGGAAGCCTCAGTGGCCGTGCAGGTTTCGGGCACCTTCGGTTCGCGGCAGGAAGAAGCCCAGCGGCTGGGCCGGCTGCTGCGGCCCAAGCACGACGGCGGCGGAGCGGTGTTCTATTCGGTGGTCTCCCGGGACAGCCTGGATGCCGACTATGCCGCCCACCGTCAGCGGTTCCTCGCAGAGCAGGGCTACGGCTACATCATCACCGACGCCGACGACCTGCTCGGGCCGGCTATCTAGCCCGGGTTTGCGCCCCGCCCGACCGGCACCCCGGCTTTCCCGATCTCCGACAAAACCGGGCGTTAGTCGGTTACGTTCGACTGGCGGGGTGTCTGCGGGGGGGACTCGGCAGGCACCCCGCCCCTTCGCGAAGGGCCCCCGACACGGCGGTTTCGAGGGCCCTTCGCGAACCCGACGGCTAGGTCAGCAGCGAGGCCGGCGGGTTGAAACGATCGCCGTACCGGGCGGCCAGTTCCTTGGCGCGCGCCACGAACGCGGCCTTGCCACCGGGGTAGCCGGTGATGAACTGCGCGGCGCCGCCGGTCCACGGCGGGAACCCGATACCCATGATGGAGCCGATGTTGGCGTCCGCGGTGGTGTTGATGACACCTTCGTCGAAGCACTTCTGGGTCTCCAGCGCCTCGGCGAACAGCATCCGGTCGATCATGTCCTGCAGCGGCGGCTTGGAAGTGCCGGAGTTGAACTCCTCGCGCAGACCCGGCCACAGCCGGGTGCGGTTGCCGTCGGCGTACTCGTAGAACCCGGCGCCGGACAGCCGCGACGGCCGCCCGAGGGCGATCATCTTCTCCACCACGACCTCGGCCGGATGCGCCACATAGGTGCCCCCGGCGTCCTCGATGCCCTTGCGGGAGGCGACGGCGATCTTGTGCATCAGCTCCATGTTCAGCTCGTCGGAGAGCTGCAGCGGCGGAGCCGGGTAGCCGGCCTGGCTGCCCGCGTGCTCGATCGACGCGGGCTCCACACCCTCTCCGAGCATGGCCAGCGCCTCGTTGATGAAGGTGCCGATCACCCGGCTGGTGTAGAAGCCGCGGCTGTCGTTGACCACGATCGGGGTCTTGCCGATGGCCAGGGTGTAGTCGAAGACCCGGGCCAGCGCCTCGTCGGAGGTCTTCTCGCCCTTGATGATCTCGACCAGCGGCATCTTGTCCACCGGGGAGAAGAAGTGGATCCCGATGAAGTCCTCCTGGCGCTTGACCCCGGTGGCCAGCCCGGTGATGGGCAGCGTGGAGGTGTTGGAGCCGAGTACGGCGTTGGGCTCGACGATGTCCTCGATCTCCTGGAACACCTTGTGCTTGAGTTCCTGGCTCT
>NZ_JBBATF010000152.1:0-7654 GCF_040398885.1 Mycobacterium sp.
GAGTCTTCGCGCCGCGGTGCGGGGCCAGCACCATCGTCATGTTGCGGCCGTCCTGTTTCGCCGAGGTCTCGACGAAGCCGTAGTCGGCGACGTCGGCGCCCAGGCGCTGCAGCAGCCGGTACCCGAGTTCGGGCCGGGACTGCTCGCGCCCGCGGAACATGATCGTCACCTTGACCTTCGACCCGGCCTCCAGGAAGCGGATCACGTGACCCTTCTTGGTCTCGTAGTCGTGCGGGTCGATCTTGGGGCGAAGCTTCTGTTCCTTGACGACGGTCTGCTGCTGGTTCTTGCGAGACTCGCGCGCCTTCTGCGCCGTCTCGTACTTGAACTTGCCGTAGTCCATGATCTTGCACACCGGCGGTTTGGCGTCCGGGGCTACTTCGACAAGGTCGAGATCGGCGTCCGCGGCGACGCGGAGGGCGTCCTCGATGCGCACGATACCCACCTGCTCCCCACCCGGTCCGATCAATCGGACCTCCGGTACGCGGATACGCTCGTTGACGCGTGTCTCAGTGCTGATGGGGCCTCCCTGGTTCGGTGTTGTTCTCCGGTGCGCCCGCCGGCGGCGAGACACCGCAGGACCGCGTCGGGAGACAACACACCACCCAGCACTCTGTTCGATCGAACAGAAGGGCCCTGCACGCAGCAGGGCCCAATGCCGACGGATCACGGCGTACACCGCCTGCGTCGCACGCAGAACGGACACCCGCGAGGGCATCCGTGACCGAACCGACCGGCCTGGTGAGAAACTTCGGCCGGCGGTGGGAGTGGGACTCCACTTGCTGTCCTGGCGTTCGCCGGGACGGTCGTACGTGCAAGTCTAGCAGCCATGACGGAGAACCCTGCCAACAGCCGGACCGACCCACGGCATCGCGACCTGGCCGATATCCCCGCGATCGAGGTGATCAGCCGGGCCGCGGTCATGCTGATGAGCGCGGCGGCCGAGAAACTCGGGTTGGCCGATGCCGACCCCGAGGCCGGCGCCCACCGCGACCTCGACGAGGCGCGCCGGCTGATCAACGCCTACGCGGGACTGCTGGACGGCTGCGCCGGGAACCTGGGACCGCACGCCGCTCCGATGAAGGACGGCCTGCGCAGCCTGCAGTTGGCCTTCCGGGAAGCCGCCGCGGTTCCCGACGAGCCCGGGCAGGGGCCCGGCGAGAGATACACCGGGCCGGTCCGGTGAGGAATCCGCGGCCGAGCGAATACCCTGGCGGCGTATGACGGTCACGATCAGCAGGCCACGGACACCGACGCGGCTCGGCTGGGTACCGGCCGCGGCGGGCTGGGTTCTCGGCGTCATCGCCACCGCCGCGCTGCTGTCCAGCGTGTCCCCCACCATCCGGCACCTGACCAGTGTGCCGCGCGAGTTCATCGACCGTTACCTGTTCAACTTCCCCGACACCAGCTTCGCGTGGGCCTTCGCACTGGCGGTGATGGCCGGCGCACTGGCCGCCCGCAAGCGAATCGCGTGGTGGGTGCTGGTGGGCAACCTGGTGCTGGCCATCGTCCTCGACGTCGCCTCGCTCGCCCGGCGGGACGGATCGAGGCTGGAGGACATCGGCGAGTTCCTCGGCCTGACGGTCCACGTCGTCGCCCTCGCCGTCGTGGTCGCCGCGTACCACGAATTCTGGGCCAAGGTGCGGCGCGGGGCGGTGCTCAAAGCCGCCGCCGTACTGGTCGCCGGCAACGTGATCGGCATCCTGCTGGCCTGGGGCCTGCTGGAGTTCTTCCCCGGGTCGCTGCAGGGCGACCACCTGCTCTACTCGGTCAACCGGGTCAGCGGTTTCGCGGTGGCACCGCCGGAGTACTTCGCGGGCAAGCCCAATGGCCTGCTCAACGCGCTGTTCGGCCTGTTCGGCGCGCTGGCGCTGATGGCCGCCGCGGTAGTGCTGTTCCAGTCCCAGCGCGCCGAGAACGCCCTGACCGGCGAAGACGAGGTCGCGATCCGCTCGCTGCTGAACGCCTGGGGCAAGAACGACTCCCTGGGCTACTTCGCCACCCGCCGGGACAAGTCGGTGATCTTCGCGCCCAACGGCCGGGCGGCGATCACCTACCGGGTCGAGGTCGGCGTCTGTCTGGCCAGCGGCGACCCGGTCGGCGATCCGCGGTCCTGGCCGCAGGCCATCGCCGCATGGCTGGAACGCTGCCGCGAGTACGGCTGGGCCCCCGGGGTGATGGGCGCCAGTTCAACCGGCGCGCAGGCCTACCGGGAAGCCGACCTGAGCGCCCTGCAACTCGGTGACGAAGCGATCCTCTATCCCGACAGCTTCCGGCTGTCCGGCGCGGACATGCGCGGGGTGCGCCAGGCCGTCACCCGCGCCCGCCGTTCCGGGCTGACGGTGCGGATGCGACGCCACCGCGACCTGAGCGCCGACGAGATGGACCAGGTGATCCGGCGGGCCGACGCGTGGCGGGACACCGAGACCGAGCGGGGTTTCTCGATGGCGCTGGGGCGACTCGGTGACGCCGCCGACGGCGACTGCCTCCTGGTGGAGGCCATTGCGGGCGCGGGTTCCGGCCCGGCCGGTTCCGAACAGGTAGTCGGGATGCTCTCCTTCGTGCCGTGGGGGTCCACCGGGTTGTCATTGGACCTCATGCGGCGCTCGCCGCAGTCCCCGAACGGCACCGTCGAGTTCATGGTCAGCGAGCTGCTACAGCAGGCCGAAACCGTTGGCGTGAACCGTGTTTCGCTGAACTTCGCGATGTTCCGGTCGGCGTTCGAGGAGGGCGCCCGGCTCGGCGCCGGGCCCGTGGCCCGGCTCTGGCGGGCGCTGCTGCTGTTCTTCTCCCGCTGGTGGCAGTTGGAGACCCTGTACCGCTCCAACATGAAGTACCAGCCGGAGTGGGTGCCGCGCTACGCCTGCTACGAGGACGCCCGCCTGGTCCCCCGCGTCGGGGTGGCCTCGGTGATCGCGGAGGGCTTCCTGGTCCTGCCGTTCTCCCGGCGCAACAGGCAGCACACCGGCCACCACTCCGCCGTACCCCATCTCCTGCCCCCCGGCGACGCCGACGGGCCGCCCGCCCCGGCCGAGGGCGAATGGACCGGCGAAGGGACCGGCGAACAGCGAGTGCCCGATCAGGTCCGGGTCCGGATGGCCAAGCTGCAAGCGCTTCAGGAACGCGGTGTCGACGCCTACCCGGTGGGCAGTCCCCCGACGCATTCGGTGGCTGAGGCGATCGCAGCCGCCGACGGTTCCCCGGTCGTGGTCGCCGGCCGCGTGCTGCGCACCCGGGACTACGGCGGGGTGACGTTCTCGACGCTGCGGGACTGGTCCGGCGACGTGCAACTGCTGCTGGAGAACGCGGCCCTGGACGGCGACGTCCCCGACTTCTCCGACGTCGACCTCGGTGACCTGGTCGAGGTGAGCGGCCGGATCGGCTTCAGCAGGAACGGAACCCGCTCGGTGCTGGTCGACCGCTGGCGGCTGCTGGGCAAGTGCCTGCGCCCCCTGCCGGACAAGTGGAAGGGGCTGACCGACCCGGAGGCGCGGGTGCGGTCGCGCTACCTCGACCTGGCCGTCAACCCGGTGGCCCGCGACCTCATCCGGGCCCGCGGCGAGATCCTGCGCTCGATCCGGGAAACCTTGTTCGCCAAGGGTTTCCTCGAAGTCGAGACGCCGATCCTGCAGCAGGTCCACGGCGGGGCCAACGCGCGGCCGTTCCGGACCCACATCAACGCCTACGACCTGGACCTGTACCTGCGCATCGCCCCCGAGCTCTACCTGAAGCGGCTCTGCGTCGGCGGTGTGGAACGGGTCTTCGAGCTCGGCCGCGCCTTCCGCAACGAGGGCGTGGACTTCAGCCACAACCCCGAATTCACGCTGCTGGAGGCCTATCAGGCGCACGCCGACTATCTGGTGTGGATCGACGGCTGCCGGGAGATCATCCAGAACGCGGCGATCGCCGCGAACGGCTCGGCGGTGGTGATGCGCCCCGGCCCGGACGGCCGCCCGCACCCGGTGGACATCTCCGGCCGGTGGCCGGTCAAGACGGTCCACCAGGCGATCTCGGAGGCGTTGGGCCACGACATCGACCCGGAAACCTCGCTGAGCACGTTGCGCAGGCTGTGCGACGGCGCGGGCATCCCGTATCTCAGCCACTGGGACAGCGGCGCGGTGGTGCTCGAGTTGTACGAGCGCCTGGTGGAGGAACGCACCGAAGCCCCGACCTTCTACTGCGACTTTCCCACCTCGGTGTCGCCGCTGACCCGGCCGCACCGCAGCCGGTCCGGGGTCGCCGAACGGTGGGACCTGGTGGCCTGGGGAGTCGAACTGGGCACCGCCTACAGCGAGTTGACCGACCCGGTCGAGCAGCGCCGGCGTCTGCAGCAGCAGTCGATCCTGGCCGCGGGCGGGGATCCGGAGGCGATGGAACTCGACGAGGAATTCCTGCAGGCCATGGAGTACGCCATGCCGCCGACCGGCGGGCTCGGAGTGGGCGTGGACCGGGTGGTCATGCTGATCACCGGTCGCAGCATCCGCGAAACCCTGCCCTTCCCGCTGGCCAGACTGCGGTAGTCTGCCGGGCGTGACACCTCCGGCGCCGAGGGTCGACACCACCACGCTGGCAGAGCCGATCGGCATCTTCCGCGACCACATCTCCCTGATGCACGGCTGGCTTCCGCCGGCCGTCCAGGTCCTGGCCGGAGTGCTGCTGGTGCTGGCGGTCGGGTGGCGCACCCGGCGCTGGCGACTGGTGCCCGCCGCTGCGCTGTTCGGTCTCGCGGCGGTCGGGGTCACGCACTGGAACATCGCCTCCAACGGCCTCTCCGGTGAGCCGGCACCGCGACAGCTGTGGCTGTGGGTGGGGCTGACCGGACTGGCCTTCGGGGTCGCGGTGCTGGGCTGGCGATCGGCGGTCCGCTGGCGGCGGGTGGTCTCGGTCACGGCGGTGCCGATGGCGGCGTTGTCCGCCGGGCTGATGCTCAACCTGTGGGTCGGTTACTTCCCCACCGTGCAGACCGCGTGGGGTCAGCTGACCGGCGGCCCGCTGCCCGGTCAAACCGATCCGGCGACGGTCGCGAAAATGCTTGCCAGCCAGACGGTTCCGGCCCGGGGCAAGGTGGTGCCGGTGAACACCCCGTCGGATGTCTCGAAGTTCAGGCATCGCGGCGAACTGGTCTACCTCCCGCCGGTGTACTTCACCAGCAACCCCCCGCCCACCCTGCCGACGGTGATGATGATCGGCGGGCAGTTCAACACGCCCGCGGACTGGATACGCACCGCCAACGCGGTCCACACCATCGACGAGTTCGCCGCCCGGCACGGCGGGAACGCCCCGGTGTTCGTCTTCCCCGACTCCGGCGGGGCGTTCAACAACGACACCGAATGCGTCAACGGCGTGCGCGGCAACGCCGCGGACCATCTGACCATGGAAGTCGTGCCGCATATGGTTTCCACCTTCGGCGTGAGCGACGACCCGGCGAACTGGGGCGTGGTGGGGTGGTCCTCCGGCGGCACCTGCGCGCTGAACCTCACGGTGAAGTACCCGGAGTTGTTCAGCTCGTTCGTCGACATCGACGGCGACCTCGCGCCCAACGCGGGCACCAGGGAGCAGACCGTCGACCGCCTCTACGGCGGCAACGCCGAGGCGTGGTTCGAGTGGGATCCGGCCACCGTGATGGCCCGGTACGGCGAGTACGAGGGTGTGGCCGGGTGGTTCGCCGTCTCCGAACCGCCCGGCAGCGTCGGACCGCCGATTTCCGGGGCGGATCTGCAGGACCTGCCGGAGGAGACCGACCCGGCCGCCAATCCCACCGCGGCGGCCCGCACGCTGTGCCGGCTCGGCAGCGAGTACGGCATCGACTGCGCCGTCGTGCCGGAGGCCGGGAAACACGACTGGCCGTTCGCGGCTCGCGCCTTCGGCGCAGCGCTGCCGTGGCTGGCCGCGCGGGTCGGAACCCCCGACGTTCCCGAGGTGGCGCTGCCCGGAACCTCCGACCAGCCCGAGGGGGTGACCATCGCGGCCGAGGCCGGTCCGCACGGGGCGCCGGGTCACCGCCCTGCCGGAGTACGGTGAGGCCATGGCCGACGAGCCCACACCGCAGAAGCCGGAACCCGCCGACGACGCCGCGGCCGCCGCGGAGGTGAAGCCGGTCCCGGCCGTGCCCCCGCCGCCCCCGCCGCCCCCGCTCACCCCGGCCGTGCCGGACACCGGGTACACCACCGCGGGGGTGCCGACCTTCGAGGGTGTGCGCGAGAAGATCG
Organism: Mycobacterium sp.; assembly: GCF_040398885.1. GTDB lineage: Bacteria > Actinomycetota > Actinomycetes > Mycobacteriales > Mycobacteriaceae > Mycobacterium. The sequence continues at coordinate 6,210 of NZ_JBBATF010000152.1, forward strand.
AGACGCGCTACGGCACCGCGTTGGGTGCGACCGAGCTGGCCGCGGAGACCCCCGAGGTCCGGACCGCGGCGCAGCGATACGAGGACCGGCAGAAGGCCGCCGCGGACAAACTCGAGGAGATCCGCGCCGCGATGCGCCCCGCGGGTACGGACGGCGCGGAGAAGTAAGCCGCGGGGTGACTCAGGCGCTGGCTTTGCGGCGGCGCGGGGCCCGCTTCGGCGCCGGAGCGTCGATCATCCCGGCCAGGAACGCACCGGTGTAGCTGCCGGTGGCGGCGGCGACGTCCTCGGGGGTGCCCTCGGCGACCACGGTGCCCCCGCCGGAACCGCCTTCGGGGCCCATGTCGATGATCCAGTCCGAGGTCTTGATGACGTCCAGGTTGTGTTCGATGACGATGACCGAGTTGCCTTTGTCGACAAGGCCGTTGATGACTTTGAGCAGTTTGCGGATGTCCTCGAAATGCAGGCCGGTGGTGGGCTCGTCGAGGATGTAGACGGTCCGGCCGGTGGACCGTTTCTGCAACTCGGCGGCGAGCTTGACCCGCTGTGCCTCCCCACCGGACAGCGTCGGCGCCGGCTGACCCAGCCGGACATAGCCCAGCCCGACGTCGACCAGGGTTTTGAGGTAGCGGTGAATCCCGCTGATCGGCTCGAAGAACTCGCAGGCGTCCTCGATGGGCATGTCCAGGACCTCCGAGATGGTCTTGCCCTTGTAGTGGACTTCCAGCGTCTCCCGGTTGTAGCGGGCGCCGTTGCACACCTCGCACGGGACGTACACGTCGGGCAGGAAGTTCATCTCGATCTTGATGGTGCCGTCGCCCGAACAGGCCTCGCAGCGGCCGCCTTTGACGTTGAACGAGAACCGGCCGGGCTGGTAGCCGCGGACCTTGGCCTCGGTGGTGGCGGCGAACAGGCTGCGGATCTTGTCGAACACCCCGGTGTAGGTAGCCGGGTTGGACCGCGGGGTGCGCCCGATCGGCGACTGGTCCACCCGCACCAGTTTGTCGACCTGGTCCAGCCCGTTGATCCGGGTGTGCCGGCCGGGCACCAGGCGGGCCCCGTTGAGCTTGTTGGCCAGCACGCTCGCCAGGATGTCGTTGACCAGCGTGGACTTGCCCGACCCCGACACCCCGGTCACCGCGGTGAGCACCCCGAGGGGGAAGGCCACGTCGATGTCGCGCAGGTTGTGCTCACGCGCCCCGATGACGGTGAGCTGGCGCTTGCGGTCGACGGCCCGGCGAATGGCGGGCACCTCGATTCGCTGCTTGCCCGACAGGTAGGCCCCGGTGATCGAGTTCGGGTTGGCCAGCAGCTCGGCGTACGGGCCGCTGTGCACCACCCGGCCGCCGTGCTCGCCGGCGGCGGGCCCGATGTCGACGACCCAGTCGGCGTGGGCGATGGTGTCCTCGTCGTGCTCGACGACGATCAGCGTGTTGCCGAGATCCC
>NZ_JBBATF010000153.1:0-7637 GCF_040398885.1 Mycobacterium sp.
ATCCCGGCCGCCTGCGCGGCCTACGACCAGGCGATCCGCGACGCCGGCGGGGTAGACCTGCAGATCCTCGGGATCGGCACCGACGGCCACATCGGCTTCAACGAGCCCGGTTCGTCCCTGGCGTCGCGGACCCGCATCAAGACCCTGACCCGGCAGACCCGCCTGGACAACGCCCGCTTCTTCGACGGGGATCTCACCGCCGTACCGACCCACTGCGTCACCCAGGGCCTGGGCACCATCTCCGAAGCCCGCCACGTCGTGCTGGTGGCGACCGGGCGCTCCAAAGCCGAGGCCGTGCATCAACTCGTCGAAGGCGCGGTGAGTGCGATGTGGCCGGCCACCATCCTGCAGCACCATCCACACACCACCGTGCTGCTCGACGACGCCGCCGCGCGGCGACTGCAGCTGGCCGACTACTACCGGGAGACCTACGCGTCCAAACCGTGCTGGCAGGGCATCTAGATGCTGCTCACGGCGGGCACGGTGCTGACCGGCGAAGAGTTGTTGCGCCCCGGCTGGATCGAGGTCTCGGGCGGCACCATCGCCGCCGTCGGGTCCGGCTCACCGGGACGTCCCGCCGACCGCGACTTCGGTGCGGCGACGGTGGTTCCGGGTTTCGTGGACACCCACGTCCACGGCGGCGGCGGCGGCAGCTTCTCCGATGCCGGGATGACCGAGACCGTGGTGGGACTGCACGCCCGGCACGGGACCACCACCCTGCTGGCCTCGCTGGTCACCGAGGCGCCCGACGATCTGCTGCGCCAGGTCGCCGCGCTGGCCGAGCAGGTGAGCGACGGCTTGATCGCCGGCGTCCACCTGGAGGGTCCGTGGCTTGCCGCGAAGCGCTGCGGGGCGCACGACCCCGCGCTGCTGCGCGACCCTGAAATCACCGAACTGCGAGCGGTTTTCGATGCCGGGGGCGGATGCATCCGGATGGTGACACTGGCACCGGAACGCACCGGCGGACTGGATGCGGTTCGCTGGGTGGCCGGCGCCGGAGCGGTGGCCGCGGTCGGGCACACCGAGGCCACCTACGAGCAGACCCGGGCGGCCATCGAAGCCGGCGCGACGGTCGGCACCCATCTTTTCAATGCGATGCGTCCGATCCACCAACGCGAACCCGGCCCGGTGATCGCCCTGCTGGAGGATCCCCGGGTCACCGTGGAGGTGATCGGCGACGGGGTACACGTGGACGAGGCGCTGTACCGGCACGTCACCCGCAGCGCCGGACCGGACCGGGTGTCGCTGGTGACCGACGCCATGGCGGCGGCGGGGATGGCCGACGGCGCCTACCGGATCGGCCCGTTGGACGTCGACGTCTCCGGGGGACTCGCGCACCTGGTCGGCACCGACACCATCGCCGGCAGCACCGCGACGATGGACCGCCTGTTCGGTTTCGCGGTGACCGCCGGTTTCCGCGGCGGTCTGCCCCCGGATGAGGCCATGGCGAGGGCGGTGGCCCAGACCTCGGTGAATCCCGCTCGCGCCCTCGGCCTTCCCAGCCCGGTGCTGGGCCCGGACTCCCACGCCGACCTGGTGGTCCTCGATGACGGGCTCGCGGTTTCCGCCGTCATGCGGCGCGGCCGTTGGGTCGTCTCGGACTCCTAACGGTTGGGTCTTGGATCCGCATCGCCTCTCGCGCGCGCGGTGTGGGGTGTGGTCTGGTGGATCAGGTGAGCACTTCCATGTTGCGAATGTCCGGCCTGGCCGGCGCGGTGGCGGCGGCCCTGATCGCCGTCGGCATGCCCCTGGCATCCGGCGCGCCGACCGCGGCGCCCCCCTCGGACGGCGAGGGCTACGTCGACTCGACCGCGCGGTGCGCCAAGCCCTCCACCGCCGTGCTGTTCGGCACCACCAGAAGCTCTCGGGTGGCGATCTGCAAGACCGCCGCCGGCGGCTACGAGTACCGCGGGGTGCGGATGGCGGACGGCGCCAAACTGATCGCCCCGGCCAAGCAGACCTCGGCGCAGACCTTCGTCGCGGACAACGACGGGGTGAAGTACACCGTGACCCCGACGGCGCTGAGCGTCACCTCGGGCGGCAACACCTTCCGCACCGAGTCCTGGAGCGACTTCCACGGCGCCCCCGCCACGCCGAACTCGACGTCGCCCTCCGCCGCTGAGACCTCCAAGTCGAACTCGACTGCGACCGCCCCGAAGTCGGGGCCGGCCGCGCCGACCCCGGGTCTGACGACCCCGGCGGCGCCCAAGCCGTCGGCCAGTCCGCCTCCCCCCCTGCCGCCGCCGTTGGCCGCCGAGGTGGGCGGAACCCCCTCCGGGGAGTGACCGCCGAACCTTCCGATCCGTCGTCGGCGAGGCCGACTTCCAGCGCCGGCTACCGGCTGCGCTCGATCGGCGGCGGCGCCCAGGTGCCGTCGAGGATCGGCTGTTGGGGCCGGTACATCCGCAGATATGCGTTGAAGCGGCCTAAGGGCACCTTCAGCCAGTTCGCGCCGGGATCGCCGGGATCGCGGTGCGCGAAGACGATGTCGATCGACCCGTCGGGTCTGCGCACCAGTTCCTCCGGCCGGCTACTGCTGACGCTGTACCGGTGCTGGGCGTTGGGCACCAGGCGGCCGGCCGCGTCGTAGACCGTGACCGACCAGAACGCGTCGACCGGCGGTTCCTCGCCCGGCGCGAAATGCAGGACGTAGGGCCGGATTCCGCAGCCGATCAGCGGCAGCAGGTTCCGGTCGAGCAGTCCCGCGGAGTAGACCGCCTCCTCCGGGGTGTTGGCCAGCAGACCGGCCTGCGCGACACCTGCGCGCAGCAGATAGTTGGTGCCGTAGTCGCCGATCTCCGGTCCGGGGGTGGCCCAGCCGCGGTGGCCCAGCGCGGCGGCGTACTGGTTGACGGCGGTCAGCAGCGGAAGCAGTGCGGCAGTCGCCTGCACGGCCAGTCCGACGGCGACGGTCGACAGCGGGCCGAGGTTGGCGTCGGCGACCCGCATTCCCGGTCCGACGCCGATCCGCGCCAGTTGCGCCAGTTCCGGGGCGTCCGCGGCGGGCGGTGGGTTGAGCGCGATACCCGCACTGATGGCGTCGAGATAGCCGATACCCGGCCGCGGGATCGGAATCACCGGGCTCACCGCGCCGCCACTCGGAGTCAGCGAGTACTGCTTGATCAGTTCGACGGCCGACTTCTGATCGGCCTCGTCGCCCGCCAGGGTGCGGCCCAGCGCCATCATGCTGCTGTAGGGCACCGGGACCGTCTGCGCGTCCGGGATGTCGGCCTGCGGGCCCCCGGTCCAGGTGATGGCGTACTTCCCCGGTCCGTATCCCGTTGCGCGAGAGCCGACATAGCCGGAGACGTTGGTGTAGGGGTCAGTCAACTGGAAGCTGAAATAGCGGCTGCCCATATCCGGGACCGACAACACCACCGGTCCTCGGCTGAGGTCCAGTTCGGCCAGCGAGTAGAACGTGTCGACATTAGGACGCTTACCACCGCCGATGGACTGCCAGACCGGGTCGGCGTCGGGATTGGCGAAAGCGGTCAGCGAGGACAGGGTGTTCACCGTTCCGACGGTCTGACGGACACGTTGGTATTCCATCAGCGGATAGCCGTAGACGTAGGCCCGCGCGGCGAGCACAGCCGAGCCGATCGGTCCCGGAGGCCGAGCGGTTGAAACCTCACTGACAGGGGGCTTTTCGATCAGACTTCCGGACGGGGAAACCGCGGAGGGCCGGCTTCCGACGTGGCTTGCCGGCACCCGCCGAGCCGGGGAGTGGGATCGCGCCGTCGAGCCGTGATCCCGCTCCGCGGCGGCGGCGCGGCCGTCGTCAGCCGCGGCGGCGCCGGGCCCGGCGAGCAGCCCTGCCGCCAACCCGGCAGCCAGCACACCGGCCCGCAGCCACGATTTCCCGGCGGCGCCCATCTAGGGAAACTCGATGTAGCTGCCGACCCCTGCGGCCGGCGCCCGGTCCAGGATCAGGGAACTCAGGGCCACGTCGTCCATCGCGATCCCCATATTTAGGAACATCCGCCGCCCCTCTGTGGGCACGTCGTACTCGCCGGAGACGACGGCCGCGAGATGGGTGTCCGGTTTGGGCAACCCGAAGAAGTACAGGTCATCGGCGACCGAACTGTACTGACCGATATCGTCGACACAGTAGATGACCGCGTCGTGAAAGGCCTTGGGCGACATAGCATCGTCGTAGTCGACCGGCAGTAGCAGGGCGTTGGGATCGGTATTGGCGCAATCGAGCTTCGGATCCAGCGGCACGGTGATGGTGGTGATCACCAGGTCCGCACCCGCGACGGCGTCGGTGGGCGAGTCGCCCAGCCGGGTCACCCGGTCGCCGGCCTTCTCCTCGAACATCCGGGCAACCCGGTCCGCGTTGCGGTCGTAGGCGGTGACGTGGGTTATGCCGGGGTGTACCTCCAGAGCCACCTCCAGGTGCCGCTGCCCCTGCAGGCCGCAGCCGACGATCGCCAGATGCCTGGGATCGCCGGGGACATGTCGCATCGTCACCCCCGAGACGCCCGGGGTGCGCATCTCGGTGATCCAACCACCGTCGAGCATTGCCACCGGCCGTCCGGTCTCCGGGTCGTTCATGATCATCACGCCGTAGATGTAGGGCAGGCCCTTGGCGTGGTTCTGTTCGTAGCCGGCCACCCACTTCAGGCCGATGCGGTCCGAGCCGCCCAGGTAGGCCGGCATCGCGTGGATGAAGGCATCCTCCCGGGAGGTGACCTTGGGCTTGGGCGGGTTCTGAACCAGGCCGCGGGCCTTCTGCCGGAACGCGTCCTCGAGGACGTCGATGATCTCGGACCAGGTCAGCCCGAGGCCGTCGAGGTCGGCGCGGTTGAGGACCAGCATCTGGTTGTCGCTCACCTGCACGACCATAGCCGCGTACGGCAACCGTTTCAGGTCGAACCCGTGCGCGGCTCTGCCTCGCCCACGCGGGCCTTATTGGGCATCGACTCGCATGCCCGGGGCGTCACGACTCGAAACGTCGGGTAGCCGCACTGCTAGCCTGCCCGGGTGAGCGCCCGCTTCACCGACGTCCTGGCCTCGCACTGGCCGGTTTTCGCAGTTCTGGGCGCTGTGCTCGTGGCCGTCACGGTCGCCGCCGCGACGCACCGCGGCAGCCCCGGCGCACCGGCCCGCGAGATCGTCGGCTGGGCAACGGTGTTGGTGGCGCCGCCATTGGTCTACCTGGCCATGCAGGCCGCCGGATTCAGCGTGCAGTCAGCGATTTTCGCGGCACTGCTCGCCGCGACCGTCTTGTTCTGGGTGTTCGGACTGGTTGATGAGTTCGTACCCGCACTCGTCGCGGTGGTGGCCGCGCTCATCATCGGCCTGGCGCCGCCGGATGTGGCTCTGGCCGGTTTCGCCTCACCGAGTCTGCTGCTACTCCTCGGGGTGTTTGCACTGTCCGCGGTGATCAGTTCCTCGGGTCTGAGTTACCGGCTGATGACACGGCTGCTGCTGCGCCTTCCGGACCGACCGGTGTGGCATCAGGTCACCCTGCTGGGCTCGGGGTATGCGCTGTCCCCGCTGATGCCGTCGACCAATGCGCGACTGTCTCTGCTGACGCCGGTTTATCAGGACATGGTCGGCGGGTTGCGGCTGCCGCCCAAGGGGCCTGCGGTCACCGCATTACTGGCGGCCACGTTCGGCGGGGCGATTCTGTTCTCCCCGATGATGGCGACCAGCAAGTCGTCCAACATCGCGGCTCTCGGTCTGCTCCCTGCCCAGGTTCAGGCCGAGTTCAGCGGACTGTTCTGGCTGGTGGCCGCTGCGGTGGCGGCCCTGGGTGTGACGGTCGTCCATCTGGTGGTGCTGCCCCGGCTGTTTCCCACCGGCGCCGAGTCCGCGCTGCCGAGAGCACAGATGCAACGGAGCCTGGCCCAGCTGGGTCCGCTCAAGCCGCAGGAGTGGATCGCCGCCGGCGGGTTCCTGTTCTTCCTGCTGGGCACTGCGACCGTGGGATGGCACCATGTCCGGCCGGCATATCTGGCCGGGTGCGTGCTACTGGGCCTGCTGTTGACCGGCACGTTGCTGCGCAAAGACTTTCAACGGCAACTTGACTGGCCGATGATCTTCTTCCTGCTCGGCATCGACAGTCTGATGCGCATCATGGACCACCTCGGCTTGGCCGACGCTCTGGCCGCCGAGGTTGATCACCGCTTCGATTTCATCGACGGCAGCATCGCGGTGTTCATCGCTGTGGCACTGGCCGTCACACTCGCGGTGCGGCTGGCGCTTCCGGTTACCGCGGGCATGCTGACCGCGGCGGTCGTGCTGCTGCCCGTGGCCGCCGCACAGGGGATCCACCCGTGGATCTGTGTGTTCTGCGCGGCGGTCTTCAGCGACATCTCGTTCTTCCGTCACCAGGGAACCAACGGCATCATCCAAATCCGGGCGGCGGGCCTGTTCGAGCAGGCCGATGAGCGAGGCTTCCTGCGTTACAACCTGCTGATGAACGCGGCGCGGGTGGCGGTGGTCTACGCGTCGATCCCGTGGTGGCAATGGCTGGGACTGTTATGACCAGGCTGTTGCGGAATCTTCTGATCGCCGGCTTCCTGCTCTGCTTCGTGGTGATGCTCGGATTGTTCAACGCCACCAAACCGCGCATCCTGGTGCTGCACTCCGGTACGCAGGGATCGGCCTGGGTCGACGAGGTCGACCGGGGGATGCGGATGGCACTGGAGAACAACCGGCGTCCGCTCAACGTGGAGTGGAACTACCTGGGTGTGGCTGCCCCGGCCGCCGCCCGCAACCCGGGCGCCGCGGTGGCTGAGGCCCGCCGGGCTGTCGACCGGTTCAAGCCGGACATTCTGATCGCCGTCGATGATGAAGCAAACGCTCTGGTCGCCAGGGACTACGTCGGGCGAGACAGCCCTCGCATACTCTACGTTTCGATCGACCGGCCGCCGGAGTTCTACGGCTACGCTGGCGCCCCCAACGTCTCCGGCATCGCCGAGCAGTTGCCGTGGACCGCGTTACGGGACAGTCTGATCCCCCTGTTCGGCACCCGCCCGGTCACACTGGCCGCGATCGGGGTCGACGGGGACACCGACCGGGCCGCGCTGGCGCAGATGAGGGCGTTCGACTGGGGTTCGGCGACCATCGGCCCGGCCGCGCTGGTGTCGACCGCCGAGGCCTGGCGCGACGGCGTGCGGCAGGCAGCGGACGCCGACGTGCTGGTGGTGCTCAGCGTCCAGGACCTCCCCGACAGCGCCGGCCGGGTCAGCACCGCCGCTGACCTCACCGCCTGGACCGAGGCCAATGCCCGACCCCTGCCGATCGGAACCCAGGCCGGTTTCGTCGCCGACGGCGGCGGCCTGAGCTTCTCACCGCCGCCCGACGACGAGGGCGCGCGGGCGATCCGGCTGGCGCTGGATTGGCTCGACGACCGGGCAACCCCCGGCCCACCGGCCCCGGTCGAGTCGTCCCACTTCGAGGTGGCGGTCCGCCGGGAGGCCCTCGACCGGCGCGGCGTCACCCTCCCCCCGATCTACCTGGAGGCTGCGCGAGAGAACGGAACGCTGTACTAATGCGCGCACAAACGGGGGTTGCGGCATAAGGTCGAGAGCATGCTGAACGCTCTTGACACCCGACTCGACCAGCACAAGTACACCGTCTTGGGGATTTTCCGGATTGTGATCGGCTTCCTGTTCGCCTTGCACGGC
>NZ_JBBATF010000154.1:0-7541 GCF_040398885.1 Mycobacterium sp.
ACCTGGAACCAACCCCTGACCGGGCTGGGATGCAACCGATACCGAGCCGTTGCCGGAGGCTCTCGATCGTTTGACTCCTCCGCGTCCTCCCCCCGGTCGCCACGCTCCGCAGCATGGCCGCGCCGGCCCACCGATACCCTGTGTCGGTGACGGAATCGCCGACGAGCACCGCTGACGCGGTAGACGTCCCACCGCACCGCTACACCGCGGAGCTGGCGGACCGCATCGAGCGACAGTGGCAGGAAAACTGGCGGCAGCGGGGGACGTTCAACGTGCCCAACCCGGTCGGCTCACTGGCTCCGGCCGGCGGCGCCGCGGTGCCCGAGGACAAGATGTTCGTCCAGGACATGTTCCCGTATCCCTCCGGGGAGGGACTGCACGTCGGCCACCCGCTGGGCTACATCGCCACCGACGTCTACGCGCGCTTCTTCCGGATGACCGGCCGCAACGTGCTGCACGCCTTGGGTTTCGACGCCTTCGGCCTGCCCGCCGAGCAGTACGCCGTGCAGACCGGCACCCACCCGCGCACCCGCACCGAGGCCAACATCGCCAATTTCCGCCGCCAGTTGGGGCGGCTCGGGCTCGGCCACGATCAGCGCCGCAGCTTCTCCACCACCGACGTCGACTACTACACCTGGACCCAGTGGATATTCCTGCAGATCTACAACGCCTGGTTCGACCCGCGGCAGAACAAGGCGCGGCCCGTCGCCGATCTGATAGCCGAATTCGAGCGCGGCACAATGGTTCTCGACGACGGCAGCGATTGGGCGGCGTTGACGCCGGGTGAACGCGCCGACGTCGTCGACGGCCACCGGCTGGTCTACCGGGCCGATTCGATGGTCAACTGGTGCCCCGGCCTGGGCACCGTACTGGCCAACGAGGAGGTCACCGCCGACGGCCGCAGCGAACGCGGCAACTTCCCGGTGTTCCGGAAACGCCTGCGGCAGTGGATGATGCGTATCACCGCCTACTCCGACAGGCTGCTGGAAGACCTCGATGTGCTGGACTGGCCGGACAAGGTCAAGACCATGCAGCGCAACTGGATCGGCCGATCCACCGGAGCCTCGGCGCTGTTCGCCGTGGACGGTGACGATGTCGAAGTCTTCACCACCCGGCCCGACACCCTGTTCGGCGCCAGCTATCTGGTGCTCGCCCCCGAGCACGAACTGGTCGATCAGCTGACCGCGCCGCGCTGGCCCGAGGGGGTCGACCCGCGCTGGACCGGGGGTGCGTCCACACCGGCGGAGGCGGTAGCCGCCTACCGGCGCTCGATCGCGGCCAAGTCCGACCTGGAACGCCAGGAGAACAAGACCAAGACCGGCGTCTTCCTCGGCAGCTACGCGACCAATCCGGCGAACGGACAACCCGTTCCGGTGTTCATCGCCGACTACGTGCTGGCGGGCTACGGAACCGGCGCCATCATGGCGGTGCCCGGTCACGACCAGCGGGACTGGGAGTTCGCCGCCGAATTCGGCCTGCCGATCACCGAAGTCATCGCCGGCGGGGACGTTTCGCAGGAGGCGTACGTCGGCGAGGGGACCCTGGTGAACTCCGGCTACCTCGACGGCCTCGGCGTGGCAGAGGCGAAGAAGAGCATCACCGCCCGGCTGGAGGCCGACGGCCGGGGCAGTGCCCGCGTCGAGTACAAGCTGCGGGACTGGCTGTTCGCCCGCCAGCGGTACTGGGGCGAGCCGTTTCCCATCGTCTACGACGCCGAGGGCCGGGCCCACCCGCTGCCGGAGTCGATGCTGCCGGTGGAACTGCCCGACATCGCCGACTACTCGCCGGTTCTGTTCGACCCGGAGAGTCCCGACAGCGAGCCGTCGCCGCCGCTGAACAAGGCGACCGACTGGGTGCACGTCGAACTGGACCTCGGCGACGGCCTGCGGCCCTACACCCGCGACACCAACGTGATGCCGCAGTGGGCCGGCAGTTCCTGGTACGAGTTGCGCTACGCCGACCCGCACAACAGCGAGCAGTTCTGCGCGATCGAGAACGAGGCGTACTGGATGGGTCCGCGACCCGACGAGCACGGCGCGGCCGACCCGGGCGGGGTGGATCTCTACGTCGGCGGGGTGGAACACGCGGTGCTGCACCTGCTGTATTCGCGGTTCTGGCACAAGGTTCTGCACGACCTCGGCCACGTGACCTCGCGCGAGCCGTACCGCCGCCTGGTCAACCAGGGCTACATCCAGGCCTTCGCCTACACCGACTCGCGCGGCGCCTACGTGCCGGCGGCCGACGTCGTCGAGCGCGCCGGCCGGTTCTTCCTGCCCGCTCCGGATGGCGAGATCGAGGTGTTCCAGGAGTTCGGCAAGATCGGCAAGAGCCTGAAGAACTCGATCTCGCCGGATGAGATCTGCGACTCCTACGGCGCCGACACGCTGCGCGTCTACGAGATGTCGATGGGCCCGATCGAAGCGTCCCGGCCGTGGGCAACCAAGGACGTCGTCGGCGCGCACCGGTTCCTGCAGCGGGTGTGGCGGCTGCTTGTGGACGAGAACACAGGTGCGACAAGGGTTTCCGACGAAGAGCTCGGTGACGAGACGCTGCGCGCCCTGCACCGCACCATCGCCGGGGTGCGCGACGACTACACCAATCTGCGCAACAACACCGCCGCCGCCAAACTGATCGAGTACACCAACCACCTCACCAAGGCCGGCGTCACCGCCCGGGCGGCGCTGGAGCCGCTGGTGCTGATGGTCGCCCCACTGGCCCCGCACCTGGCCGAGGAACTGTGGCGGCGGCTGGGCGGCGACGCCTCGCTGGCGCACGGCCCGTTCCCCGTCGCCGACCCGCGCTACCTGGTGGCCGACACCGCGGAGTACCCGGTTCAGGTCAACGGCAAGGTCCGCGGGCACGTCACGGTCGCCGCGGACGCCGGCAGGGACGTGCTCGAGCAGGCCGCCCTGGCCGACGAGAAGGTGCGGGCGTTCCTGGCCGGCGCCACCCCGAAGAAGGTGATCGTCGTCCCGGGCCGGCTGGTCAACATCGTCCTGTAGTTCCCCCCTTCCTGCCCAAACGAACACATGGGCGGGAAAGGCCGAGAAGAAAACGCCATTTCGTCGATCTCGGCGCGGTGACCGGGGCTCAGCGCGCCCCGCGGGGGCGGACGATCACCTCGTGGGTGTGCGCGTCGGGGGGAGTGGCGACCACCTGCGCGACGACGCCGGCCACCGTCTGCGGGGCCAGGAAGCGCGCCGGGTCGTACTCGCCGCCCTCGTAGGCCACCAGACCGCGCTGCATCCCGGTGTCCACCCGGCCGGGGTGGATGCTGGTCACCCGCAGCAGCGGTTCGTCGGCCCGCAGCGAGTCGGCGAACGCCCGCAGGGCGAACTTGCTCGCCGAGTACGACGCCAGGCCGGGGGAGGGGTTGATCCCCGAACCGGAGTTGATGAACACCACCTGGCCGCGGGTCGCCCGCAGCGCCGGCAACAGCGCCAGCGTCAGCGCCACCGCACCGGTCACGTTGACCTCGAAGGTGGCCCGCCACTGTTCGGGCGTCGATTCGGCCACCCGACCCGGGAAGGCCACCCCGGCGTTGTGCACCAGCACGTCGAGTTCGGCGAGAACCTCTGCGGCGGAGTCGATCTCGTCGTCTTCGGTCAGGTCCAGCGGCCAGGTGGTCGCCCCGAGTCGCTGCGCGACGGCGTCCAGCCGGGCCGAGGGCCGGCCAGCCAGCAGCAGGGTGTGGGTGGGCGCCAGCGCCTCGGCGATCGCCGCGCCGATGCCCCCACTCGCGCCGGTGATCAGAGCCGTCGGCATTTCGGTCGGCATGGCGGCCACCCTACCGATCTCCGGCGGCGGCCCAACACCGCACAATGAACCGGTGCCCATCGACGGCGACCCGGCGTCCACCCGGTTGGCGGCCCGTGCCGCGGAACTGCTGCGCCGCAACGACCTGGGCGCGATGACCTCGGCGGCCCCCAGGCTCTACCCGCACATGTGGAGCTGGGATGCGGCCTTCGTGGCGGCGGGTCTGGCATCGGTGAGCGTGGACCGTGCGGTGGTCGAACTCGACACCCTGCTCTCGGCGCAGTGGGCCAACGGGATGATCCCGCACATCGTGTTCGCCGATGGGGTGGACGGCTACTTTCCCGGGCCGGAGCGCTGGGCGTGCGGGGAACTGGCCCGCGCCGCCCCGCCCGGCCGGCAGACCTCGGGCATCACCCAGCCGCCGGTGCACGCCATAGCGGTGCAACGGATTCTGGACCGGGCCCGAGACAGCGGCCGGTCGGACCGCGCGGTGGCCGAGGACTTCCTGCACCGTCGCTGGGCCGACCTGATGCGCTGGCATCGCTGGCTGGCTCAGGCCCGCGACCCCGGACAGATCGGGCGGATCACGATCTACCACGGCTGGGAGTCCGGGATGGACAACTCGCCGCGGTGGGATTCGGCCTACGCCAACGTGATCGGCGGAACGCTGCCGGGTTACCGGCGGACGGACAACGCCGTCATCACCGACACCAGTCAACGTCCGTCCGATGACGAGTACGCCACGTACCTGTGGCTGCTCGAGGAGATGAAGTCGGTCGGCTACGACGACGTCCGACTGCCGGCCGCGATGAGCTTCGCGGTGCAGGACGTCTTCATCTCGGCGGTCTTCGCGGTTGCCAGCGAGGTCTTGGCCGCGGTGGGCGAGGATTGCGGCCGGCCCCGGGCCGACATCCGGGAACTGTACGAGTGGGCCGGCCGGTTCCGGGTCGGGGTGGTCGGTGCGGCCGACGAGAAAACAGGTGCGGCAAGGGATTACGATCTGCGAGCCCAGTCCTGGATCGCCTCCGAGACGGTCGCCCAGTTCGCGCCGCTGCTGTGCGGCGGCCTGAGCGGCGGCCAGGAGCAGGCGCTGCTGAGTCTCTTCGAGGGGCCGCGGTTCTGCGGCCATCCGGAACTGAGGTTCGCGCTGCCGCCGTCGACGTCCCCGGCCTCGGCGGGGTTCCGGCGGCGGGAGTACTGGCGGGGTCCGGTCTGGCCGGTATTGACCTGGCTGTTCGCCTGGGCGTTCGCCCGCCGCGGATGGTCGGATCGGTCGACGGCGCTGCGACGGGACGGTTTGCGGCAGGTCGGCGACGGGACCTTCGCCGAGTACTACGAGCCCTTCACCGGCGAACCGTTGGGCAGCAGGCACCAGTCGTGGACCGCCGCGGTGGTGTTGGACTGGCTGGCCGGTTAGTCTTCGGACTCAGCCAGCCGCTCAAGCGGCCGGATCGCGCGAACCAGATCCGCCCGCTCATCGTCGGTCAGCCTGTTCAGCAATTCCGCCAGATGGTGGCGCCGGGTTTCGAGCGCCTCCTGGTACTGGATCCGCCCCTGCGGGGTGACCTCGACCAGAACGGCGCGCATGTCCGACGGGTCCCGGGAGCGTTTGACCAGCCCGACGTTCTCCAACCGCCGGATGGCCACCGTGGTGGTCGGGGTGCGCACCCGTTCCCGGGCCGCCAGTTCGGTCATCCGGATCGGTCCGCTGTCGAGCAGCGTCAGCAGAATGGAGATCTGCGACATGGTCAGGTCCGGCTGGGTCGCGCGGTTGGGATCCCCCCGGCGCACCACGGTGATCAGCTTGGCGAGGACCCGCTGCAAATCACCGGCCAACGTGGTGACCTGCGTCGGGCTCTCATACATGGTTTGTCAGTCTAACGGTTGTCCCGGGTCGCCGAACCGTTCCGGGGGCGACGGCCGGAACGGCCGATCACCCCCGGGCACGGCTGTCGCGCCAACGCAGCAGCGCCTGTGCCGGTGCAAGGTCGTAGTCCGGTCCGTCGCAGCCCACGGTCAGCAGTGTCACCCCGAGCCGGGCCAGCGCCTCGGCGTTGGCCACCAGGACTTCCGGCCCGCGGCCCTCCACCCCCGAGGAGCGTTCCACGGTCGCCGGATCCCGCCCGACCGCGGCGCAATGCCCTTCCAGGACAGCGGATTTGCCCGGGTAGGTTTCGGCGTTGGTGAATCCGTGCCAGATGTCGGCGTGCTTAGCCACCAGTTTCAGCGTCTTGCGCTCGCCCTGACCGCCGATCAGGATCGGGATGCGCCGGGTCGGCGCGGGGTTGAGCTTGGCCAGCCGGGCCTCGATCCGCGGCAGCGCCGCCGCAAGGTCGTCGAGACGGCTTCCGGCCGTGCCGAACTCGTAGCCGTACTCGTCGTAGTCCTTCTGCATCCACCCCGACCCGATGCCCAGGATCAGCCGGCCGTCCGAGATGTGGTCGACGGTGCGGGCCATGTCGGCGAGCAGTTCGGGGTTGCGGTAGGAGTTGCAGCTGACCAGCGCGCCGATCTCGATCCGTGAGGTCTGCTCGGCCCAGGCGCCCAGCATGGTCCAGCACTCGAAATGCGCGCCGTCGGGGTCGCCGTAGAGCGGATAGAAGTGGTCCCAGTTGAAGGCCACGTCGACCCCGATGTCCTCGCAGCGGCGCACCGCGTCGCGGATGTGGCCGTAGTGACTGGAGTGCTGCGGCTGCAGTTGCACGCCGATGCGGACGGGGAAGCTCATGTGCCCAGCGTAGGCGTGCCGCCGAGCGCCGTCCGCAGGATCTCCACCAGTGCCCGCGGCTGGTCTCCCTGCACGGAGTGCCCGGAGTCCGGGACGACGACTACGCGTTGGAACCCCGGCGCGGTGCGGGCGAACTCGGCGGCATCGTCGTCGTCGACGAAGAACGACTTGGCGCCGCGCACCAGGGTGGTCGGGGTGAGCAGCGCCGGCACGTCGTCCCACAGGCCGAGGAACCCGTCCCCCTTTCGGAAGTTGTCATACCGCCACGTCCAGGTGCCGTCGTCGAGCTGCCTGGAGTTGTGGAAAACCCCGCGCTGCAACGACTCCCGCGACCGGTGCGGGGACAGCGCGACGCAGGCGTCCACCATCGCCTCGAAGCTGGGGAAAGTTCGCTCACCCTGCACCAGTGCCACCGCACCCATCTGGGCCGCGGTCATCCGCTCGTGGCGCTCCGGGGCCGACGGGGTGACGTCGACCATCACCAGCGTGCGCACCAAGTGCGGTGCGGTGACCGCCAGCCGCATCGCGGTCAGCCCGCCCAGTGACATGCCCACCACCAGATCGGCCTGCGGCGCGAGTTCGGCGATCACCGGTTCGACGGCTTCGGCGTTCAGGCGCGGGCCGTAGTCGCCGTCCTCGCGCCACTGCGAGCGTCCGTGGCCGGGCAGGTCGATCGCCAGCGCGGGCAGGCCCAGGCCCAGGATGACGGTGTCCCAGGTGTGGGCGTTCTGGCCGCCGCCGTGCAGGAACACCACCCGCGGCCGCCCGGAGCCCCAGCGCAGCGCGGAGACCGGGCCGATCTCGACACGTGCCACGGACGGCAGCGGTCCGGTCACGCCGGCCTGCTCGGCGTTCTCGGGAAGGTAGGCGAACTCGTCCACCCATCCAGTTAACGCGAAAATGAGACCCCGGGCGGGAATCCCGCCACGGGGTTCATTTCTCACCGGGGAGTCACCCCTCGCCGGGGGCTACCCCGCGATGAACTCCTCGAGCTGTTCGCGGGCCACGTCGTCGGCCAACTGCACCGGCGGGCTCTTCATCAGGTAGGCCGAGGCCG
>NZ_JBBATF010000155.1:0-7523 GCF_040398885.1 Mycobacterium sp.
CAGCGGGTTGACGACGTAGGAGTCGGTGGTCAGCGCGATCCGGCCGCCCGGGTTGGCCAGCACGGCGGAGTCCCGCGACGGGCCGCCGGCCGAACCGAAGGCCGGCAGGAAGAGGTTCTCGACGAGTTCCTCGGACAGGATCCCGCCGCCGCCGTGGCCGAGGACGATGCGCCTGGTGTCGCGCAGCGGCAACGGGCAGACCCAATTCGACGGATCAGACACTGGCCTCGAGCCGCCGGAACTGGTAGTAGGCCGCGCACGCGCCCTCGCTGGAGACCATGGTGGCGCCCAGCGGGGTTCGCGGCGTGCAGGTCTTCCCGAACGCCGGGCACTGGTTGGGCTTGAGCAGGCCCTGGAGCACCTCACCGCTGCGGCATTCCGCGGACTCCGAAACGCGCAGCTCACCCACCCCGAACCTGAGCTCGGCGTCGAACTCGGCGTACCGCGGCGACAGCGTCCAGCCCGACCGCGGGATCATCCCGATGCCCCGCCACTGCCGGTCGGTGACGACGAAGACGTCGGCCAGCGCCTCCCTCGCGACGGTGTTGCCGGCCGCGGTCACCGCGCGCGGGTAGGCGTTGCGCAGTTCCGGGGTGCCCGCCTCCAGGAGTTCGACCACCTGCCGCACGCCCTCGAGCAGATCCAGCGGTTCGAAGCCGGTCACCACGATCGGGACGCCGTACTTGCCCACCAGCGGGCCGTACTCCCCGGTGCCCATCACGGTGCAGACATGCCCGGCGGCCAGGAAGCCCTGCACCCGGTTGGTCGGCGAAGAGAGGATGGCCGTCATCGCCGGCGGCACCAGCACGTGGGACACCAGGATCGAGAAGTTGGTCAGGCCGAGGCGCTTGGCGTGCAGCACCGCCATGGCGTTGGCCGGGGCGGTGGTCTCGAATCCGACGCCGAAGAACACCACCTGCTTGTCCGGGTTCTCCGCGGCGACGCGGGTGGCGTCCAGCGGGGAGTAGACGATCCGGACGTCGCCGCCGCGGGCGCGCACACTGAACAGGTCCCGGCTGGACCCGGGCACCCGCAGCATGTCGCCGAACGAGCAGAAGACGACGTCGTCGCGGGCGGCGATCTCCAGGGCGCGGTCGATCATCTCCAGCGGTGTGACGCAGACCGGGCAGCCGGGCCCGTGGATGAACTCCACCGCACCGTCGAGCAACTGGTCGATCCCGTTGCGGATGATGGAGTGGGTCTGGCCGCCGCAGACCTCCATCACCGTCCAGTTCCGGGTGGCGGTTCGACGGATGTTCTCGACCAGGGCCTTGGCGGCGGCCGGGTCGCGGAACTCGTCGAGGTACTTCATGCGCCGAGTTCCTCCTCGAGGATCCCGAGGTCGGCGAACATCTTCAGGGTCTCGTTCGCCGACGCCTCGTCGAGGCGGGTGATGGCGAAGCCGGCGTGCACGATGGTGTACTCGCCGATCTCCATGTCCGGCAGGTAGGCCAGGCAGACGGACTTGGTGGTGCCGCCGAAGTCGACAGTCGACATCCGGGTGCCGGACTCCTCCCAGATCTCGATCACCTTGCCGGGGATTCCGAGGCACATAGGCCGTTCCTTTCCCTCGTCCTATCCCTTGCCCTGATCGCGGCGGCGATGGTGGCCTGTCCCAGCGCCAGACCGCCGTCGTTACAGGGAACGATACGGTGAGTGAGCACCTCGTGACCGGTTTGCCTAAGAGTTCTGCGAAGACCCTGCAGCAGTATCCGATTGGCGAAAACGCCGCCGGTCAGACCGATCGTCCGGATGCCCGCGTCGCCGGCGCAGTGCGCCGCCGCCCGGGCGGTCGCCCGGATGACCGCGTGGTGGAATCCGCACGCGAGGTCGGCGGGTTCCGCGCCGTCCCGGACGCCCTGCGCCAGAGCGGCGATCAGCGGCGCGGGATCGAGCAGACCACCGGTGACCGCGAAGTCGACGGCGACCGGCCGGCCGCGCCGGGCCAGGTGCTCGAGTTCGACCGCGGCCTGGCCTTCGTAGCTGACCTGCTGGCAGATCCCGAGCAGGCTGGCGACGGCGTCGAACAGCCGTCCCATGCTCGACGTCGGCACGCACCCCACCCCGCGCGGAATCTGCCGGCGCAGCACGCCCAACCCCACCTCGCCGACCGCGGCGACCGGTGGCAGGTCGGGGCTCCACTCGACACCGGCCCGGGCCAGCAGGTCCAGGGCGATGCGGGCGGGTTGGCGCACCGCGCCGTCGCCGCCGGGCAGGGCGAAGGGCAGCAGGTGCCCGGACCGGGTGAACTCCGCCGGGTCGGTGACGGTCAGCAACTCCCCGCCCCAGATGGTGCCGTCGGTGCCGTAGCCGGTGCCGTCGTAGGTGACGGCGACGATCGGTGTGCCCAGGCGGTGGTGGTCTGCCAGCAGCGAGACGGCGTGGGCGTGGTGGTGCTGCACGGCGATCACCGGCCGGCCGGACCGGTGCGCCCAGGCGGTGGTGGCGTAGCGGGGATGGGCGTCGCAGGCGATCAGTTCGGGCCTGCGGTCGGTCATGAACGCCAGGTGGTCCAGGGCGTCCTCGAAGCAGCGCTGGGTGCGGAGGTCGGCCATGTCACCGAGGTGGGCCGACATGTGGGCCCGGCCGTCGGACCCCATCAGGCAGAACGTGGTCTTGAGGTCCCCGCCGCAGGCCAGCACCACCGGGGTGTCGGCGGCCGGCACCGAGACCGGCAGCGGGGCGTACCCGCGGGACCGCCGCACCGGGACCTCGGAGCGCCGGTCGTCCAGGGTGACCACGGAGTCCTCGCACGGCACGTGGATCGGGCGGTCGTGGGTCAGCACGGCGTCGGCCAGGCCGTCGATCCAGTGCAGATCCGCGTCGCGGTAGACGATCGGCGACCCGCCCCGGTTGGCCGAGGTCATCACCAGCGGGAGCGGACCCAGTCGGTCGAAGAGCAGGTGGTGCACCGGCGAGTAGGCCAGCATCACCCCGAGGTCGGCCAGGCCCGGGGCGACCGCGTCAGCGACCCCGGTGGCGCCCGGGCGGCGCGGGACCAGAACGATCGGCGCCGCCGGGCCGGCCAGTGCGGCGGCCGCCGCCTCGTCGATCTCGGCGATCCCCCGGGCGGCCTCGAGGTCGGCCACCATCACCGCGAAAGGCTTTGCGGGGCGGTTCTTCCGCTGCCGCAGCAGGTTCACCACCGCCGCGTCGTCGGCGCGGCAGGCCAGATGGAAACCGCCGATCCCCTTGACCGCGACGATCCCGCCGGCCAGCAGTGCGTCGGCGGCCGCGTCCGGCGACCCCGACAGCCGAGGCCCGCAGTCACCGCAGGCGATGGTCTGGGCGTGGTAGCGACGGTCGGCGGGGTCGGAGTACTCGGCGGCGCAGGCGCCGCACATCGGGAAGCCGGCCATCGTGGTCGCCGGCCGGTCGTAGGGCAGGTCGGTGATGACCGTGTAACGCGGGCCGCAGTTGGTGCAGGTGATGAACGGGTGCCGGTAGCGCCGGTCGGCGGGATCCCGCATCTCCCGCAGACAGTCCGCGCAGGCGGCGATGTCCGGGGGCACCAGGGTCCGGGAACTGTCCCCGGCCCGGCTCTCGACGATCCGGAATTCGTCGGCGCCGCAGGGGGCGACGGGCACCGATGTGAGCGCGTCGATCCGGGCCATCGGCGGCGGCCGGCGCCGCAGTGCGGAGACGGCGGCGTCGACCTCGGTCCGCGGTCCCTCGAACTCGCAGTGCACCGACCCGGCGTCGTTGTAGACCCAGCCGCCCAGGCCGAACTCCGCGGCGATCCGCGCCACAGCCGGGCGGAAACCCACGCCCTGCACCACGCCGGTGATGTCGAGATGAACCCGAACCGTCACACAAGCCACGCTAGTCGTAGGGTTGTTTTGATGCACGAGTTGTCGCTGTGCCAGGCGATCGCCGGGGTGGTCAAACCCCACGCCGCAGGCCGTCGCGTCGACGTGGTGCGGGTTCAGGTGGGCGCCCTGCGCCAGGTGGTGCCCGACACCCTGTCGTTCTGCTGGACCCTGGTGCGCGACCACGCCGACATGCCCGGGGCGGAGTTGGTGTTGGAGCTGGTCCCCGCCGAGGTCGACTGCCGCGCCTGCGGCCGGCAGTCCCGCATCGAGTCCCGTTGGTCGGTGTACTGCCCGCACTGCCGCAGCGCCGACGTGTCGGTGATCCGGGGCGAGGAGTTCCTGGTGACCTCCGTCGACGTCACCTAAGAAGGGGTTCGCAATGGGTCGCTTCCACCGCCACGACGACGGCACCGTCCACAGCCACGACCAGGCCGACGGCGTGGACGACCACGAGCACGACCACGAGCACGACCACGGCGACCACAGCGGGTACGCCACCGGATCCGAGCGCATCGAGGTGCTGGAGTCGATCTTCGCCGAGAACGACGACCGGGCCGCAGTCAACCGGACGATGTTCGCCGACAACGGGATTCGCGCGCTGAACCTGATGAGCTCACCGGGCTCGGGCAAGACCACCATCCTGGCGGCCACCCTGGACGCGCTGGCCGGGGAGTTCGCCGTGGGTATCGTCGAGGGTGATATCGCCACCGACCTCGACGCCGCGAAGCTCGACGGCCGGGGCGCGCAGATCTCACTGCTGAACACCAGCGACGGTTTCGGCGGGGAGTGCCATCTGGACGCCCCGATGGTGCACCGCGCCCTGCACGGACTGGACCTGCCCGCGCTGGACCTGGTGATCGTCGAGAACGTCGGAAACCTGGTGTGCCCGGCGGAGTTCGACGTCGGCGAGCACGCCAAGGCGATGGTCTACTCGGTCACCGAGGGTGAGGACAAACCGCTGAAGTATCCGGTGATGTTCCGGTCGGTGGACCTGGTGCTGCTCAACAAGATCGACCTGGTGCCGTACCTGGACGCCGACGTCGGCGCCTACGTCGCGCGGGTCCGCGAGGTCAACCCGACGGCGGTGGTGCTGCCGGTGAGCGCCCGCACCGGCGAGGGCATGGCCGCCTGGCTGGACTGGCTACGCGCCTTCGCCGAACCGCACGACCACTAGGCAGACATCGTCCTCGCGCGGCGGCGCGACGAGCGCCGGCGGGTGTCCGGCCGAGCTGTAGGACAGCGCGCGGGCCGGGCCGTGGTAGACGGCGACCCCCGACGTGGCGAAGTCGCCGCGGATCACCGCAGCGGAGAAGTCGTTGACCGCAGCGAGCAGGGCGCCGGGCTCAAACCCCTGGTGGGCGAAGGCGCGTCCGGCGCCGCGTAACTGCGCCATGTCCTCGACCGCCGCCATCCCATGGCCGCCACATCGCCGACCGCGAGATAGTTCCGACCGCCCGGCAGCGCCATCACGTAATACCAGTCCTACAAGTTCACCGTTTCAGCCGGTTTATCACGGAACCGGCCGAAAAATCCTCGGGCCGAGTGAGGATCGGTGGTCGCGGCGGGGCCGGCGAGGACCTACCTGATCAGCGGGTGGCGGTGAACGTCGCCTCCACGTAGGCACTGACCTCGACGTCGTCGGGTCTCAGGGTGATCTCCGCACCCGGGCCGGACGCGTCGGCCATGGCGCGGGCGAGTTTCGCCCTTGGCTCACCCGGGCCGGACAGCCCGGGGTCACCGACGGTGCGGACCTGCACCGGCCCGAGGTCCAGGGCGTCGGCGTAGTCCTGGGCGCGCCGCCTGGCGTCGCGGACCGCCTCCTGGCGGGCGTCGCGTTCCACCGCCCGTTGCCGGTCGTCGGTCAGGGTCCAGCTGATGTGTCCGACCTCGACCCCGCCCAGGCCGGCCGCCCGGGTGGCCCAGGCGCCCAGCTCGTCGAAGTCGGTGAAGGTCGCGGTGAACGAGGCCGCGGCGGCATGGACCGTCGGCAACTGAGCCCCGTCCTGGTTGTACGGGCGGTAGGCGTTCTTGCGGATCTGCTCGACGGCGTACCTGGTCACCGGCCCCCGGTCGGCGTCGTGCCGGGACGCCAGCGATGCCGTAACGTCGGAGAGGACGGCGGCGACCAGTCGTACCACCGGTTCGGGGTCGGGACCGTCGGCTCGCACCGAGCCGTGCACCGTGGCCTGCTCGGGTGGCAACTTCACCGAATGCGAACCCTGGACCCGTATCTCGACGTCGGTCATGGCCGTCCTACTTGATCAGCGGGTCGCGGGGCATGCCGAGGATGCGCTCGGCGATCTGGTTGCGGGCCACCTCCGAGGTGCCGCCGGCGATGGCCATCCCGCGCGCGCCCATGGCGGCTCGGGCGGCCAGTGCCGCCTCGCCGTCATCCAGCGCCAACTCCGGGCCGACCAGCGCCGCGGCGATCGCGCCCTGCTCGCCGAAGTGCTCGGCCAGTTTCAGTTTGGTGATGTTGCCTTCCGGGCCGGGTCCGGCGCCGGAGACACTCCGGGCGGCGCGGCGCAGGTTGAGCAGGCGCAGCCCATGGTCGTCGGCGATGAACCGGCCCACCCGTTGAACCGAGCCGGCCATCCGGTCGCCGTGGCGCCCGGCCAGGTCGACCAGCCACGCCGTCGCCGGGGCGATCCCGCCGGCTCCCCCGCCGATGCTCACCCGCTCGTTGCCCAGGGTGGCGCGCGCCACCGTCCAGCCGGCGTTGGGTTCCCCCACGACGTCCTCATCGGGGACGAAGACGTCACTGAGGAACACCTCGTTGAATTCCTTGCCGCCGGTGATCTGGCGCAGCGGCCGAACCTCCACGCCCGGGGCTTTCATGTCCAGGATCACCATGGTGATTCCGGCATGCTTGGGGCCGTCGAAATCCGTTCGGACGGTGGCTAATCCACGCCGCGCGTAGTGCGCGCCGGAGGTCCACACCTTCTGGCCGTTGATGATCCAGCCGCCGTCGACGCGGGTGGCTTTGGTCTTCACCGCGGCCGCATCCGATCCGGCGGACGGCTCGGAGAACAGCTGGCACCAGATCTCGTCCCTGCGCAGCGCCTTCTCCACGAAACGTTCGATCTGCGAGGCGGTTCCATGCTGGATCAGGGTGAGGATCACCCACCCGGTGATGCCGTAGTCCGGGCGTTTGACGCCGGCGGTGGCGAACTCCTCCTCGACCAGGAGTTGCTCGACGGCTCCGGCGGCCCGTCCCCACGGCCTGGGCCAGTGCGGCATGAGGTAGCCCGTCGCGATGAGCTCGTCGAGTTGGGCGTCGGCGTCGAGTGCGGCGATGCGCCCTGCCTCGGCGCGGATCTCGGCGCGCATCCCCTCGGCCTCCGGCGGCAGGTCGAGGGTGTTGGCGCGCTGGAGTCCGGAGGCGGTCAGGGTGAACAGGTCGGTGGCCGGTGCGTCCCCGCCCAGCAGCGACTGCACCGTCAGCGCCCGCCGCAGGTGCAGGTGCGCGTCGTGCTCCCAGGTGAACCCGATGCCGCCGTGCACCTGGATGTTGAGTTCGGCGTTGCGGACGTAGGCCGGGAAGGCCAGCGTGGCGGCGGCCGCGGCGATCAGGTGGAACTGCTGCTCGTCCTCCCCGGCGGCGCGGGCGGCGTCCCACACGCAGGCGACCGCCGACTCGGCGGCCACCAGCATGTTGGCGCAGTGGTGCTTGACGGCCTGGAAGGTGGCGATGGTGCGGCCGAATTGCTC